>NZ_JAPYOK010000040.1:0-146599 GCF_028283155.1 Candidatus Poriferisodalis multihospitum
GCACCTCCACCAGATCGTCGGTTCGGCAAGCAGCCCGCATCACAGCGGACCCGACCCGACGACTGGTGGACGGTCGCCTATCGGCGCGGCCTCTTAGTGTCTCTCGGGGGCGGGTGATGCAAGCTCGGCGGTACGACCTGCACGCGCTGCGCGGTGACATCTTCGGCGGTGTCACTACGGCGGTAGTCGGCCTGCCTGTCGCGCTCGCCTTCGGAGTGGCCTCGGGGCTCGGCGCAATGGCCGGGCTGTACGGCGCCATCGCGCTGGGATTCTTCGCCGCCGTGTTCGGGGGGACGCGTTCGCAGATCTCGGGACCCACCGGACCCATGGCGGTGGCCATGGCTGTGGTCATCACAGAACACGCGTCGTCGCTTCAAGAAGCACTCACGGTCGTCGTGATGGCCGGGGTGATCCAGACGCTGCTGGGCATCCTGCGATTCGGCCGCTTCGTCTCCTACACGCCGTACTCGGTGATCTCGGGCTTCATGTCCGGCGTCGGCATCATCATCATCATTTTGCAGACGCTGCCGGCCCTGGGTGTGGAGAGCGCTGGCGGCGGCCCGCTCGATGTGATGCGCGCCTGGCCTGACGCCATCCTGAACCTGAACGCCGGCGCCGTGGTCATCGCCGCCGTCAGCTTGGGCGTGTGCATCTTCTGGCCCGCCCGCCTGCATCGCTGGTTCCCTGCGACGCTCGCCGCCCTCGCCGTGGGGACACTCATGGGGGTGCTGTTCCTGGGCGATGCACCGGTCATCGGCGAAGTGCCCTCCGGACTGCCGGACCTTCAGCAACCGGTGCTGTCGTTGGGCGTCCTGGCGGGAGCGGTGCAGCCCGCCATCACACTCGCACTGCTGGGAGCGGTCGACAGCCTGCTGACATCGCTGATCGCCGACTCGATGACGCGCACGCGGCACAGCCCCAACCAGGAGCTCATCGGCCAGGGTCTGGGCAACATCGCCGCAGGTCTGGTGGGCGGGCTGCCCGGGGCCGGTGCCACCGTGGGCACCGTGGTGAACATCCGGGCCGGCGGCAGCACCCGGGTGTCGGGCGCGCTGCGCGCTCTGGTGCTGCTGGCCATCGTGCTGGGAGCGGGGAGCTATGTCGAGTCGGTGCCGCTCGCTGCGCTGGCCGGCATCTTGCTGAAGGTCGGCTGGGACATCGTGGACTGGCGATTCCTCAAGCGCATGCACCGGGTGCAGCGCGAGCACCTGATGATCATGGGCATCACGATGGTGCTGACGGTGGTGCTCGACCTCATCACCGCCGTGGCGATCGGGCTCATCGTGGCGGCCATGTCGGCTGCTCGCCAGTTCGAACGGCTCCAGCTCGACGCCGTCGTGTCGGTGCCGCTGCTTGACCGGGTCTTCCTGGGGGAAGACGCCGAGGCCGGCGACGCCGATGAGGTCGCAGCCGGCGGGTTCTCTGCACGGGTCGGGCTGGTGTCGCTGCGAGGCACGTTCACCGTGGCCTCGTCGAAGAGCCTCATCGACATTCTCGGCACGGACATCGCAGAGCACGAGGTGGTGATCATCGACTTCACCGACACGGTGTACATCGACGACAGCGCGGCGATGCTGGTGGAGTACCTCATCGACACTGCTGTAGAGAGCAAGACCGAAGTGATCGTGATGGGCCTCAGCGGCCCGCCGGCAACAAGCCTGCGCGCGCTGAACGCGCTCGACAAGGTGCCGAGAAACCGGTTCGTGCCGACGCTGGACAAGGCTCGTGCAGCTGCCCGGATTCTGCTGAAGCTGCCTGAGCCGAACTGAGCCGGCCCGCGGCCGCCGCGAGGCCTGCTCAGTCGGCGGGCGAGTAGATGGGGTGGGTCCCGAACTGGTTCTTCGTGACCGGCGTGCCGGTCTCGGCGAAGTGACCCGTGCCCCGCACGACCGAGTCGAGGTAGGAGGGCAGCGGTCGGCGGATCATGTGCTCGGCGTAATGCTCCCGCTCGGCGGCCGGCACGTCGTCGCGCAGCAGCGCGATCACCTTGATGCTGAAGTCGCTGACGCCGGCCTCGGGATCCTGGGGGGTGATGCGCCATCGCACCAAAGCAGTGCGAGCCCCCGGCGGGCCGAGCACCAGGTCGTAGCCCGTGCCGTCGAACCAGTCACAGAACTCTCGCTGGTAGTGGACGCCGCTGTAGTAGTAGACGTGGTCGCGGCTGCGGGCGCCGTCCCACACGTTCACCTCGTTGCGCTCGCAGAACGGGTGGATGCTGGTGAGGTTGCCGGCCGGGCTGATGGCGGCCCAGACGTCGGCTGGTGGGGCTGCCACGGCGACCCTGCCGATGATCGGCTCCATCATCTCGTAGCCGTCGCCGGCGTACTGCCCCACCAATGCTTCGTCAGATGGCGTCAATGCGCTGCTCGTCGCTTCGTCCATGCGGCCATTGTGACCGACCGCCGCCGAGACCGCTCGGCTCAGGCTGAGCGGGGCCAGACCACCGGATAGCGGTCCAGTTCCATCACCGAGCCCGCCGCCAGTCCGTCCACGTGCAGCGCTTGGGCGGTGCCGATGCGAGGGTCGTAGCGGACGTCGGTGCCGATATAGCGGACGGCGTAGCCGCGCCGCGCCCGGCCTTGGTCCGCGTTGCCCTGCGAGCCGTGCAGGATCATCGCCCAGAAGGCGACCGCGTCGCCAGGTTCGAGATCGAACGAGATGATGTCGTAGCTGTCCCGGTTGGCCTCGATGTCGGGCACGAGCTCGTAGTCGGGATTGCGTTCGTAGTCGTGGGCGTTCGTCGGGGCGAAGGTGCGTGGCTGGAACCAGCGGTCCCAGGCGTGCGAGCCACGGACGTACTCAACCCGGCCGTTGGTGGCGTCGACGGTGTCGAGCGCGATCCAGAACGACATCACCTGGCGACCCGAGATGGGCCAGTACGGCTGGTCGTTGTGCCACGGCACCGGCTGGCTGGAACCGGGATCCTTGACGAACAGCTGGTCGTAGTACATGCGCACGATGGGCGAGCCGAACATCGCAGCCGCCAGCTCGCCGAGCCGAGACTGCGTGACGAATTCTTCGAACAGCGGGTGGAAGCGCCACAGATCCAGCGAGCCGAAGAAACCGGTGGACTCGTAGTTGTGCGCCGTAGGGCTCGGGTTGGCCATCTCGTCGGCGACGCCCCCGCGCAGCCGCTCCACCCACTCGCCGTCGACGACGTTGCGCAGCGCCACTACGCCGTCTGCGCGGAATCGCTCGATCGTGTCGTCATCGACGATGTCGTGTGCTGGTCGGTCCAGAACCGTGTCGCTCATCGTCGCCCCCTGTCGCCGACGTCGCGTGAACAGTGTCCAGTCAACACGATGCGCCTGCCGCGCCGCCAGCCGTCGCGCAGCCAGGAACTGCATCGGCCTGTGCAGCACTGTCAGACTCGGGGTCGGGAGGCGACATGAATGACGACAGCAGCGGCGGATCGGGCTCGATCCCGGGACTGCCGCCCCGGCCGCACCGGGGCTGGACGTTCGACGAGCAACCGGTCGGCAAGCGTTGGAGCACGAGCCGGCGGACGATCACCGAGACCGACTTGGTCGTGTACGCGACCCAGTTCGGCTTTGCCGAGGGGCTCTTCCTGGATGCCACAGCGGCCGAGCGCGCCGGCTACGAAGGACGGCTCGTGCCCGGCAGCCTGGTGATGTCGCTGGCTGAGGGGCTGATCATCAGCGGTGGCGCGATTGCGGGCACGGGCGTGGCGTATTTGGGCGCAACCGTCGAGGTGAAGGGCCCGACGTTCGTCGGCGACACGCTGCAGGTGGTGGCCGAGGTGACCGCTGCCCGCCTCACGTCACGGGGAGACCGCGGCATCGTGACCACCCGCAACGAGGTCTTCAACCAGCACGCCAGCCTCGTGATGGTCTACTCCCCCACCCGCATGGTCCTCTGCCGCCACGCCGACTAGCGCCGCGCGGCACCCTGCCTCAGCAGTACGGTCGACGGGATTCTCGGATCAGGTGCGGGAGACGTCATGAGCAGGTTCACGGGACGGGTGGCGATCGTGACGGGGGCGGCCGGCGGGATCGGGCTGGCTGCGTGTGAGCGATTCGCATCCGAGGGGGCGACGGTGGTGGCGGTGGACTTGGCCACCACCGACTTGGGCGCGGCGGTGGCGGCGGCTGAGTCTGCAGGCGGCGAGGCGCTGGCCGTCGGCGCCGATGTGACCAAGTCCGACGAGGTGGCCGGCTATGTGCAGGCGGCCATGGACAACTTCGGCCGGGTGGACGTGCTGTTCAACAACGCCGGCATCGAAGGCACCTACTTCCCGATGGTCGACTATCCCGAAGAGGACTTCGACCAGGTCATCGCGGTGAACGTGCGCGGCGTGTGGCTGGGCATCAAATACGCCGCGCCGGCGATGATCGCCGGCGGGGGCGGCGCCATCGTCAATACGGCGTCGGTGGCCGGCCTGTTCGGTTCACGGGGCATCTCGCCGTACTCGGCCAGCAAGCACGCCGTGGCCGGTCTCACCAAGTCCGCCGCCCTCGAGCTGGCCACATCCGGGGTGCGGGTCAACGCCGTGTGCCCATCGCCGATCGAGACGCGCATGATGCGCTCGCTCGAGACGTTCATCGGCGGCGAGAACGCCGACGACGTCCGCAAGGGAATGGCTGAACGGATTCCCGCGCAGCGCTACGGCGAGCCCCACGAGGTCGCCGCGCTCGTCGCATTCCTGGCCTCCGACGACGCCAGCTACATCACCGGCGGCCTCTACCCCATCGACGGCGGCTTCAGCGCCGGCCGCTGACGGGTGCTGGTGGGCCGGGGAGGATTCGAACCTCCGTAGGCGTAGCCGACGGGTTTACAGCCCGCTCCCTTTGTCCGCTCGGGCACCGACCCCAGAGGTGGGCAGGCTACCGGTGCACGTGGCGCCGACTGCATGGTCGAGTGCCCTGCAAGTTCCAGAGTCCGGGGCCAGATTCGGCTCGCTAGCTTGCGGCTATGGCTTCATTCGATGTTGTCTCCAAGGTGGACATGCAGGAGATCCGCAACGCGGTGGATCAGGCGTCCCGTGAGATCGCCAACCGCTACGACTTCCGCAACACGGGCAGTGCCGTGGAGCTGGGCGAGGGCGCCATCAACATGCGGTCGAGCACCGAGGATCGGCTTGCAGCGATGCGCCAGGTGCTGGAAGAAAAGCTCGTGCGCCGCCAGGTCAGCCTGAAGGCCGTCCACTACGGCAACGTCGAGGAGGCCTCGGGCGGCTCAGTGCGCCAGGCCGCTGCCCTGCAAGCGGGCATCTCGTCGGACCGGGCCCGCGAGCTCAACAAGTTCATCAAGGGTCTCGGCATCAAGGGCGTGCAATCGCAGACCCAGGGCGATCAGCTTCGGGTGATGTCAAAGAAGCGTGACGACTTGCAGGCCGTCATCGCCGAGCTCAAGGAAGGCGACTTCGACGTTCCCCTGCAGTTCGAGAACTTCCGCGACTGAACCCCCGGTACAGATCCCCGGCTAGATCGCTTCCTGCCAGGTGCCGTCGCGGAGGCGGCGGATGCGCTCTTCCATCGGCGGGTGGGTGGTGAACAGGCCCTTGAAGCCCATCCGGCGGCTAGCCAACGGGTTGGCGATGTACATCTGGGCCTGATTGGGGTCGGCCAGGCTGGGGACCGTCTTGGAGGCCACGTCCAGCTTCTCGAGCGCCCGGGCCAGCGGCTCGCCGTCGCTGATCATGCGCGCCGCGGTGCGGTCGGCCTGGTACTCGCGGCTGCGGCTGATGGCCATCTGCAGCAGCATCGCGGCGATCGGCGCCAGGATGATGAGCAGAATCTCGCCGAACGGGTTGCGGTCGTTGTCACGCCCTCCGCCCCCGAAGATCAGGGCGAACTGCGCCATGCGGGCGGCGAAGGTGATGGCCGTGGCCACAGCAGCCGCGACGGAGCCGATGAGGATGTCCCGGTTGCGGATATGGGCGAGCTCGTGCGCCAGCACGCCACGGATCTCGTACCAGCTGAGGTTCCGGATGAGCCCCTCGGTGACGCAGACCGCGGCATTCTTCGGATTGCGGCCGGTAGCGAAGGCATTGGGCTGCGGGTCGGGCGAGACGTACAGCCGGGGCATCGGCATGTCCGACAGCGTGGTGAGCTCACCCATGATCCGCCAGTACTCAGGGAGCTGATGGGGCTGGACTTCCTGGGCACGGGCGGAGCGGATGGCCAGCTTGTCGCTGAACCAGTAGCTGCCGCCCACCATGACAAAGGCGATAACGGCGGCCAATATGAGGCCGCTCTGGCCCCAGAAGCTGCCGATCCACATGATCAGGCCACCGAGCCCAGCCAGGAGAACAGTGGTCTTGGCCGTGTTTCGCACGTCGGGCTGCACCTCGTTTCGGTTGGTGTGTTGCAGACGCTGTGCTGTCGCGGTTCAGGCTAATGACGGCAGTCCGTCGCTCAGGCGCGGGGTGGGTCGCGGCAGCGGGACGGCTCTGGCGTGGATGCGGCTGTGCCTGAGTCTGCGTGCTGGGTGTTCAGTTCTTGGCGTCGACGAGGCGCCAGTCGTCAGAGCCCGGGCTGTAGCGGCCGCGGAAGTCGGGGTCGAAGGCGGCTGCCAACTCGGCGGCTGTGCCGATGGACGATCGGTATGCGTCGATGATGGCATCCTCGGCCTCGTAGTCGAAGGGGTCCTGCATACGGCGTTCCTTCGTGCTGCCGCGCCGGACCGGATTCTCTGCCAGCCAGCGGGCCGTAAGACCGACGGCTTCGACCACGCCGACCTTGTCGCGGTAGCCCAGCTCGGCAATCATCAGATCGGGCGACATTGCCCGGTGCAGCGATTCCTCTTCGCCGAGGAAGGGGCGGGCAGGCGTGGCGAGCTCGCCAGGCAGGTTCACGATGTCCAGCTCGACATCGAGGGCCGCAGCGATCACTTGAATCGTCTGTCTTGCCGTCAGGGTGTGCTCGTCGCTGATGTTGTAGGCCTTGCCGGCGGCAGCCTCGGGATGGTCGGCGGCGAGCGTGAGCGCATGGCCGGCATTGGGGCCGTACGCGGCGGCGCGCAGCGTGAGGCCCCCGTCGGCCACGATGATCCGGCGACGGCCGTCGATGATGCGGCGCACGATGAGCCACTCGCGCGGGTTGATCTGGCCGGGTCCGTAGATGAGCGGGTAGCGGAAGATCGTGGCGTCGGGGTGGTGTTCGAACAGGGTGTCTTCGGTGGCGACGATCTTCGCCACCTTGTCGTTGGCGTCGTTGACGGCACGTTCGGCAGACTCCCGCAGCGGTGTGAGCAGCCCGCGTGGCCAGTTCTCGGCCGGCCGGGCGTAGCCCCGGTAGACGGGAATGCCGCCGACGGCGATGAATTGGCCACAGCGCCCCACGAAGTACGGCGCCAGGTCGCGCAGCCGCCCGTACATGGCGTACACGACATCGAACGTGGCGCTGCCGAGGGCCTCTGCCACCTCGTTGATGCGGAACGGGTTGGTGTGGATATGGGGGACTTCGGACTCAGGCGGGAGGGTGTCGACCTCGTGGCGCCCGGTGTGCAGGACCGTGATGTCGTACCCGCGCTCGAACAGCCCGTTCACCACGCCAGGCCCAGTCGGCCCCGTGCCGCCAATCACCAACGCTGTACGAGTCACCGGCTCATGCTGTCAGGTCCGGAGTCATCACGGTGGGGCTAGTGGGGGTGGTAGCCGCTGTCGATGTAGAGCGTGGGCAGGCCGAGGTCGCGGTACATGCGGACGTTGCGCATGTCGTCGTCGATGGCGAGGCGTGGTGTGTAGCCGCACTCCAGCAGTGCTTGGGTCTGCTCGTCTTTGAACAGCGGCGACGGCTGGAAGTCGCCCATGGGCCGCATGATGAGCAGGTCCCAGCGGACCTTGTGCTTGACGAGCCAGTCGAGGGTTGCGCCCGACACCCAGGTCGGCCGGGAGGTGAGGGCCACCACCACCAGCTCGGGATTCAGCAGCACGAGCAGCTCGAAGACCTCGTCGAGCACGTCGTCGTCGCCCACGTCGGCGAAGAACGAGTCCCAGTCGCGCCAGGGCCCGTCGAGGTGGTGCTGGCGGTGAGAGGCATCGGCGAGCACGCCGTCGATGTCGACGATCACGCAGTCGCCCGGCGGCACCGGCCCATCCCGCCACCACCAGTACGCCGGCCAATCGCCCTCGGAAACCGACGCGGCAAGGGTTCGCCTGTGCCTCGGGCCCTTCGCCATGTCCAGCTCAGTCTTCGCTGGGGGCTTCGGCTGCGCGGGTGCGGATCTCCTCCACCACGCCTGCATCGGCCAGCGTGGTGGTGTCGCCAAGCTGGCGTCCTTCGGCAACGTCACGCAGCAATCGCCGCATGATCTTGCCCGAGCGGGTCTTGGGCAGGTCTGGCACCAGCACCACCGCCTTGGGCCGGGCGATCGCTCCGAGCTTGGCGGAAACGTGCTGGCGCACTTCCTCGCGCAGCGCGTCGGTGGCGTCGTGGCCGCCACGCAGGATCACGTAGCCCACGATGGCCTGGCCGGTGGTGGCATCGGTGGCGCCCACCACCGCTGCTTCGGCTACCGACGGGTGGTCGACCAGAGCCGACTCCACCTCGGTGGTGGAGATGCGGTGACCCGACACGTTCATCACGTCATCGACCCGGCCGAGCAGCCACAGGTAGCCGTCGTCGTCGATCTTGGCGCCGTCGCCGGCGAAGTAGCGGCCCTCGTACGTGCTCCAGTAGGTCTCGTGGTAGCGCTCGGGGTCGCCCCAGATGCCGCGCAGCATCGACGGCCACGGCTCGGTGATGGTCAGGTAGCCGCCGCCGCGCTCGACCTGGTTGCCGGCGTCATCCACCAGCTCCACCGAGATGCCCGGCAGCGCGTGGGTTGCCGAGCCGGGCTTGGTGGTGGTGACACCCGGCAGCGGAGTGATCATGTGGCCGCCGGTCTCGGTCTGCCACCACGTATCCACGATGGGGCACGTGCCGCCGCCGATGTGGGTGTGGTACCACATCCAGGCCTCGGGGTTGATGGGCTCGCCGACCGTGCCGAGCACCCGCAGGCTGGACAGGTCGTGCCGCTCCACCTCGACCGCACCCCACTTCATGAACGTGCGGATGGCCGTGGGGGCCGTGTAGAGCTGGGTCACGCCGTAGCGCTCGATGATGTCCCACAGCCGGTCCTTGGGCCAGCTCGCTCTGTCTTGTGTGCCTGCGACGTCGCGGAACTCTGGGCGGGGGGTGTCGGGTGTGCCCTCGTACATGACCGACGAGGCGCCGTTGGCGAGCGGCCCGTACACGATGTAGCTGTGGCCGGTCACCCAGCCGATGTCGGCGGCGCACCAGTACACGTCTGTGTCGGGCTGGAGGTCGAAGACGTAGCGGTGCGTGAACGCCACCTGGGTGAGATAGCCGCCGGTGGTGTGCATGATGCCCTTGGGCTTGGCCGTGGTGCCCGAGGTGTACAGCAGGTACAGCAGGTCTTCGGAGTCCATGTGCTCGGGCGGGCAATCGGCGGCGGCTGTGGGGCCCTCCATCAGGTCGTGGTACCAGTGGTCGACGCTGTCGTTCCACGACACGTCCTGACCGGTGCGCCGCACGACGACCACGTTCTCGATGGTGGTGGTGGCCGCCACTGAGGCATCAGCGGTGTCCTTCAGCCCGAACGGCTCGCCGCGCCGGTAGCCGCCGTCGGCGGTGATGAGCAGCTTGGCTGACGCGTCGTCGATGCGGTCCGACAGCGAATCGGCCGAGAATCCGCCGAACACCACCGAGTGGGCGGCACCGATGCGGGCGCAGGCCAGCATGGCGACCGGAAGCTCGGGAATCATCGGCATGTAGATGCACACGCGGTCGCCGCGTTCGACGCCGAGGCCTTTCAGCACGTTGGCGAACTTGCACACCTCGTCGAGCAGGTCGGCATAGGTGATCGTGCGGGTGTCGCCGGGCTCGCCTTCCCACCAGTAGGCCACTTTGTCGCCGCGGCCAGCCTCCACGTGGCGGTCGAGGCAGTTGTACGACACGTTGAGCGTGCCGCCCAAGAACCACTTCGCGAACGGCAGATCCCATTCGAGCACCGTGTGGAAATCGGTGAACCAGGTGACGTGCTCGCGGGCCTGGCGAGCCCAGAACGCCAGCCGGTCGGTCGCAGCCTCGTCATAGAGCGACCGATCTGCCGTTAGCGCCGCCGAACGGAAGCCGTCCGCGGGCTCGAAGACACGGTCTTCGACGTAGTAGTCCTCGATCGTCGCCTCGGCGCTCGTGTCAGTCATCAGAGTTCCTGTCTCGTCGTGCTGCCGGTGTACATGTGCGGATCGGACCGGCGTCGCGTGCGAAGCCCGATCCTGCTCAGCCAGATTCGCAGAGTAGTGGGCACCCACTCAGCGTCTCACGGGCGTGCCGGCTCGGGAGCAGTGCCGCTGCCAGCCCTCAGCCGACGTGCCATTCGGCGGCCCAGAAGGCGCCCATGCCGTCGGGGTCGATGAGCGCCGCTGCTTCGTCGAGCAGCGTCCGGGCGGCAAGCGTCTCGGCCGTCGGGTTGGATCGGCTTTGTTGCCAGCGCGCCCGCGCCTCCGCTGTCATGGATTCGATGCCGGACCCAATGAGCCAATCGGCTTGGGTGTTCAACGTCGCACCGGGCGGCAGCTGGTCGAAGGCCACGTCGCAGGTGATATCCGCGGTGCCTGGCGCATGCAGCGGGTTCTGTCCACGGCGTTGGGACCGGTAGGTGCGCAGCCATTCGCTCTGCGGACGCTGTGCCAGCTCGGTGGTGCGTCGCACGCCGTAGTCGAACACCAGCAGCCGGCCTCGCTCGAGCGATCGCAGCGCCCGGCGGACCCAGACCGCTGCCTTCAGCTGCAGTGGCACGCGCGCACCCGGTGCGGCGTCCGGGGCCAACATCTCGGCCATCGCCGCCGCATCGGCCGGCGCCTCCCGCAGCACTTCGGCGGCACCTTCGGGCGCAACATGCACCTCCTGCCAGTCAGCGTCTGAACGTTCGAGCAGGCGGAACGGCAGGTTGTCGAGAAGCTCGTTGGCGAGCACGGCACCCACGAAAGGGCCGTCGGGAAGATCCGGCGCTGCGCGGACGGGCTGGGACTCGCCGATTGCCTCCAGCGCCTCGGCGCGCTGGCGCGCCACGCGCTCGACCATCACGTACCGCAGTGCTTCGCTGCACGTCTCGACGTGCGCGAGCACATGGCTGCACAGCGTCCCGCGACCAGCGCCGCCCTCGACCACAACGAACGGGTCCGGCCGGCCCAGGTCGTCCCATGTGCGATCCAGGTATCGGGCGACGCACTGGGCGAACAGCGCGCCCAGCTCGACCGATGTGGCAAAGTCTCCGCCCCGAGCCGCAGGCCGTCCCCCGCACACGTAGAAGCCGGAAGGGCCGTACAGCGCCTCGTCCATGAATTCGTCGAAGCGGCGGATGTCAGGCATGGGGCTGGACACCGGGACCGTGCGCCCCGCCAGTGCTCAGCCGCCGAAGTGGAACGATGCGACGTCGCCGAAGTGGCTCACCAGACCCGGGAAGACGCCGAGCGCCAGCGTGGCAATTGCCGTGATCGCCAGCGCCGCTGCCAATGCCCCGGTCATGGGAATCTTGCCCGGAGTGAAGCGCACCATCGTGGCCTGACGGGTTTCGGTGGCCAACCACGCGTCGCCGTGCTCGTCCTGCTCGGCGGTCGCATCGGCCGAGCCGACCGCTTCGTCAAGATCGATCTCGTCGTCGCCTCCGGAATCGACCCCCAGCGCCACCGTCTCGGGCACTGGCTGGAACCACATCTGCACCAGCACCCGGGCGTAGTAGCCGAACGCGATCACCGCGTTGACGGCCACGATGACGGCGAGCACCCAGCCGGCCGGCGTGCTCGCGTCGGCCAGTGCTCGGAAGATCACGAACTTGGCGAACCAGCCGCCCGCTGGCGGTATGCCGGCCAGCGCCGCCAGGAACAGCGTCATCAGCACCGCCATGCCAGGTGCGTAGTTGAACAGCCCGCCGTAGCTCGAGATCTCGCCTGAGCGGGTGCGCCGTGACACCGCCAGCACCACGCTGAACGCCCCCAGATTCATGAAGGCGTAGATGATGGCGTAGACGATGATCGCCTCGTACGCGCTGGGCAGCACGTTGGTGGTGATGTCGGCGCCAGGGACGGTCCAGGCATCGCCCTCGAACGCCACGGCGAAGGGCACCAGCATGAAGCCGCCCTGCGCCACGCCCGAGTAGGCCAGCATCCGCACGATGTTCGTTTGGCGCAGCGCGATCAGGTTGCCCACGGTCATCGTCACCGCGGCCAGCACCCAGAAGAACGGCTGCACGACGTCGGCGGCCCCCTCGAAGGCCACGAACACCAGCGCCAGCAGCGCCACCAGGCCTGCCGCCTTCGACGCCACCGACAGGAACGCCGTGACCGGCGTGGGAGCACCCTCGTAGGTGTCGGGCGCCCACGTGTGGAACGGCACGGCCGACACCTTGAACGCGAAGCCGATCAGCACGAACAGGATCGCCACGATGACGATCGGGCTCGCGCCCTCGCCCGTCAGCGCGGCGGCAATCGTCCCGAAGTCGGTGTCGCCGGCCACGCCGAACACCAGCGACATGCCGTACAGCATCACCGCCGAGGCGAAAACCCCCATCAGGTAGTACTTCAGGCCGGCCTCGTTGGAACGCGGACCGCCCTTGCGCCACGCCGCCAGCATGTACGCCGGGATCGACAGCAGCTCCAGCGCCACGAACACGCTCACCAGATCGCGCGAGCTGGCCATCATCACCATGCCCAGCAGCGAGGTCAGCAGCAGCGTGTAGTACTCGTTCTCGTAGTAGTCGCCCTCGCGCACGTAGTCGACCGACATCAGCACCACCAAGTATCCGGCCAGGATGAACAGCGCCTTGAGCACCAGCGAGAAGTCGTCGACCACATAGGCCCCGCCGAACATGGGCCGCTCGGCGCCGTCGGCTGCCAGGGTCAGGATCGGCACCAGCGTGACCAGCAGGCCGACGCCGGTCAGCGTGGGCATTATCCGCTTGGCCTTGTCGTCGAACGCGATGTCGGCGACGGTCACCAGCGTGCCGACGGCCAGCAGGGTCAACTCGGGCGCGAGCGCGTGCCAGTCAAGATCCGGCCGCACAAACGCGAGAAGTGCCCCGAGGTTCATCGTCAGCTCCCGGCCACCGCTGCGCTGATGCTCTCTGCGATGCCCACCGACACGTCATCGACCACGCCGAAGATCAATCCGGGCACCCAGCCGAAGAGCACCATCGCGATGATGAGCGGCGTCCACGCCGCCCACTCGTAGCGGTTCACATCGGCGATCGTGTGGCCTTCCCATTCGGGCTTGGGCTCACCGAAGGCGCTGCGCTGGAACAGCCACAGCAGGTAACCGGCGGCAAACACGGTTCCCACGGCGGCGATCACCATGTAGGTGCGGAAGGTCGCCTCAGACAGACCGGCGCCGGGGTTGTAGGCCGACAGGATCGCTGGGAACTCGCCCCAGAATCCCGCCAAGCCCGGCAGGCCCAGCGAGGCCATCGCGGAGATCGCCAGGATCCAGCCCATGCGAGGGGCCGACTTCAGCAGGCCGCCCAGCCGGCTGATCTCGAGCGTGTGGTAGCGCTCTTTCACCGAACCGGCCAGGAAGAACAGCATCCCGGTGATGATCCCGTGGGCCACCATGCCGAACACTGCGGCGTTGATGCCGATGTCGGTCAGCGTGGCGATGCCGAGCATCACGAAGCCCATGTGGGCCACTGAGCTGAACGCGATGAGGCGTTTCATATCGGTCTGCGCCAGGCAGCCCAAGGCGCCGTAGATGATGCCGATCACCGCCAGCAGGCCGATCCATGGCGCCCACGCCGCAGCGCCTTCGGGCAGGAACGGCAGCGCTATCCGCACGAAGCCGTAGGTGCCGAGCTTCAGCAGGATCGCTGCCAGGATCACCGAGCCCACGGTGGGCGCCTCGGTGTGCGCGTCGGGCAGCCACGTGTGGAAGGGGAACATCGGCACCTTGATGCCGAAGCCCATGAACAAACCGGCGAAGATGATCGCCTGGGTGCCCCGGGCCAGGTCGCCGCCCGCGGCTTTCGCCAGCTCGCGCATATCGAACGTGGTGAGCGCTGTCCCGACGTCGTTGGTGGCCACGAAGTACAGCGCCACGAAACTGACGATCATCAGCGCCGAGCCGAAGAGCGTGAACAAGAAGAACTTCAGCGAGGCGTAGCGGCGGTTCTCGCCGCCCCATACGCCGATCATGAAGTACATCGGCAGCAGCACGACCTCGAAGAAGACGAAGAACAGGATCAGGTCCTGCGCCACGAAGGTGCCGTTCATGCCCGACGCCAAAATCAGCATCAGGATCAAGAAGGCCTTGGCGTTGCCCGGCTCGGGGATGTGCTCCCACGAATAAATCACGCACAACGGGATGATCACCATCGACAGGATCAGCAGCGGCAGTGACAGGCCGTCGAGCCCCATGATGTAGTCGGCGTCGATGGCGTTGATCCAGCCCTTCTCCACGACGAACTGCAGCGATCCGGCGTTGCCGTAGTCGAAGGCGAACAGCAGGTACACGCCGACCGCCAGCGACGCCAGCGAGGCCCCGAGGGCGATGGTCTTCAGCTCGAGCTCGCGCGCACGGGGCACCGCCATCATCACGAGCGCGCCGACGGCCGGCAGGAACACCGCGAGCGTCAGCGCCCAAGCGTCGAATCCAGTTGCGTCCACTAGAGCCCATGCGGCCCGGTGTTGCGCCAGAAGTAGATGAACGTTATGGCGATGCCGGCCAGCGCCAGCGCGAGGCCAACGAGCGCCAGCCACAGCGACGGATCGGGATGCGACAGCCCGATCGCATTCAGGTAGTGCGTCGGCTCGGCGTAGGTCTGCACGAGATGCGCGAGGCCTTCAAGACCGAAGAGCTCCAGCACCGGCGTCGGCAGGTTGAAGGCGCCCGCCACCACCGCCATGACCGCCAGAATCCACAGCGGCACCGTCATGACCTTGGGCGACTCGTGCGGGTGGCCGTGACCCCGGTATTCGCCCCAGAACGTGTACCAGATGACCCGGGTCATGTACGCGGCGGTCAGCAATGCCACCACGCAGCCGAAGATGAGCATGAGCGGGTACGCGTTCTGTTGCCCGGCGAGCGCCCCCAGCAAGATTTCGTCCTTCGACCAGAATCCGGCGAAGGGGAAGATGCCGGCTAGCGCCAGCGTCGAGATCACGAACGTCTTGTAGGTGTGCGGCATGTACTTGCGCAGGCCGCCCATCTCGCGCATGTCGAAGGTGTGGTGGGCCGCATGGCTGACCGAGCCGGCCCCCAGGAACAGGCAGGCCTTGAAGAAGGCATGCGTGAACAGGTGGAACATGGCCGCAGTCCACGCACCCACGCCCAGCGCCATCACCATGTAGCCGAGCTGGCTGACGGTGCTGTAGGCCAGCACCTTCTTGATGTCCCACTGGGCGAACGCCAGCCCGGCGCCGGCCAGCGCCGTGAAGCCGCCGATGAACGCCATCAGGTTGATCGAGGAGGTGCCGATGGAGAAGCCCTCGAAGAAGACCGGGTAGAGGCGGCCGATCATGAACACGCCCGCCACGACCATGGTCGCCGCATGGATCAGCGCTGAGACCGGCGTGGGGCCGGCCATGGCGTCGGGCAGCCACGTGTGCAGCGGGAACTGGCCCGATTTGGAGCACACCGCAGCCATGAGCGCTATCGACGCCATCAGCAGGGCGAAGTGATACGGGTTGGCCATTCCTGCGGCCGCCGCTTCCTGGCTCGCGTCGCCGATCTTCGTGTTGATCTCGTGGATGCTGAACGTGCCGAAAGTGCCAAAGAGGATCGCGACGCCGACCAGCAGGCCGATGTCGCCGACGCGATTGGTCAGGAAAGCCTTGACGGCCGCGTCGGTATTCGGTCGCTCCTCCCACCAATGCCCGATCAGCACGAAGCTGCACACGCCCACCAGCTCCCAGCCCACGATCATCTGGACCAGGTTCTGGGCCATCACGAAGAACAGCATCGAGGCGGTGAACAGGCTCAGGAAGGCGTAGTAGTGGACGAAGCGCCGGTCGCCCTTCACATACTCGCTGGAATAGATGTGCACGAGCAGCGAGATGGACGTGACCACGATCAGCAGCAGCACCGTCTGGCCGTCGACCAAGGTGCCGATGGCGAAGCTCTCAAGGCCCGACGACCACCAGCCGCCGACCTTGGAGATCACCGGCTCAGTGGTGGCGTAGCCATGCCCGTCATCCGCGTGGCCGTCGTCTCCCGCGGCCAGATGCAGGGTGCCGTTGGCGCCGCTGAGAGCACCGTCAAGCGGCTCGGCGTCTGCGCCCGCAGCACTCAGCCCCTCATTGACCTCGATGAGCGCATGCTCGGCGTCGTCGTACTTGGATGACGTGCTGTCTTCCACCCGGGTGATCCACGACACCGCGGCGATCATCGAGAGGATCCACACGATGCCGACCGCGGTGATGCCCACTTTCTGGACCCGCTCGACGCCGATGACGCTGCGGCCGAACAGCAGGATGACGACGAAGGAGATCGCCGGGATCAGCGGGATGAGAAAGGCGTTCTCAAGGATCCACATACGCCGACGCTCAGCCCTTCATCAGGTCGAACTCGTCGACCGCGATCGACTTGCGGTTGCGGTACAGCAACAGCACGATGGCCAGGCCCACGCCCACCTCGGCGGCTGCCACCGCAATGATGAACAGGGCGAACACCTGCCCCGACACCACGTCGTGCTGCAGTCCGAACGCCACGAAGTTGAGGTTGACAGCGTTCAGCATCAGCTCGATCGACATCAGCACCATGACTGCGTTGCGGCGCGCCAGCACGCCATAGACACCGACAGCGAACAGCACGGCACCGAGCAGCAGGAACTGGTTCAGCAGCATGCGCCGACCTTCCTGGCGACTGTCTCTTCGGCGCTTGGCACCGTCGAACCCACTGCCGTGGCCCGGATCACTGTTTCGTCCATCACGGCCCCTCAGTCCCGCCGTGCCAGCACGACGGCGCCGATCAGCGCTGCCAGCAGCAGCACCGAGACGGCCTCGAACGGGATGATGTACTGCGAGAAGACCGAGTCCGACACGTCAGCCGTGCGGAAGACCGTGTTGTCGGTGGCCAGCGAATCGGTGCCGAAGCGATCGATGAGGGCGTAGACGGTGATGCCGCCCAGGGCCAGCGCCGACAGTGCGGCAACCGGCCAGGTGGCCCCGGTCATCTGGGGTATTCGCCCGATCGGGGCCCGCGTCAGCATGATGCCGAACAGGAACAGCACCATCACGGCGCCGATGTAGACGAGCACCTGCGTGGTGGCGATGAACTCAGCCGTCAGCAGCACGTAGTTGGCCGCAAGGCCGCCCAGCACCATCACCAGGAACAGCGCTGCGTGCACGATGTTGCGCGTCGAGACCATGCCAATGGCAGCCAGCACGGTGATTCCCGCGATGATGCCGAAGGCGATGTTCTGCGCAACCATCGGGCGATCTAGCTCCCGGCCTCAAGCTTGCGTGCCGGCGCTGTGTCGTCTGCCCCGAGCTTGCGTGCCGGCGCGAAGTCATCAGCGCCGAACTCGGGAACCTTGCGCACCTTCTGCTCCGAGCCGGGCTCGTACTCCAGGAACTCGGGCACGGTTTCCATCCACTCGCTGAGGCGGATGCGGTCGTGCAGCAGGTCGGCGATGTGCGGCTCTGAGTATTCGTACTCGGGCGTCCAGAACAGTGCGTCGAACGGGCACACCTCCACGCAGATGCCGCAGTACATGCACAGCGCGTAGTCGATGTCGAAGCGGTCGACCACATTGACCGAGCGCACTGCGCCGCCGGCCCGCCGGGGCGGCGCCTTCACCTTGTGGCCCTCGATGTAGATGCACCAGTCGGGGCAGGAACGCGAGCACAGCATGCAGGCCGTGCAGTTCTCCTCGTGCAGGGCGATCACGCCCCGTGCCCGATCGGGCGGGGCTTCCTTCTCGTGCGGGTACTGCACGGTGACCGAGCCTTGCTGCGGGGCAGGGATGAGCGTGCGCATGCCCCGCTTGGGAAACAGCGTGCGCATTGCGGTGCGCGCCGTCACGCCAAGGCCTTTCAGCAGTCCGGGAAGCTGTGGCATCTAGAGCACCACCTTGAAGATTCCGGTCACGACGCCCTTATGGAGTCCGGCGAGGTGTCGCATCTAGAGCACCACCTTGAAGATTCCGGTCACGACAATGTTCGCGAGCGAGAGCGGGATGAGGACCTTCCAGGCGAACTTCTGCAGCTGGTCCTCGCGCAGGCGTGGGTAGGTGAAGCGGATCCAGAAGATGATGAAGGCCACCACCAGGATCTTGACGAGCATCACCACGGGGCCGAGCACGTTGAGCACCGGGGCATCGAAGTCGAAGCCCGGGATCCACCAGCCGCCCAGGAACATCACGGTAGCGAGCGCTGAGAAGGCGAATGCCGTGGCCACCTCGGCCATGAAGAACAGCAGGAAGCGGAAGCCCGTGTACTCCACGTGGAAGCCGCCGACGAGCTCGGTCTCGGCCACGGGCATGTCGAACGGCGTCTGGGTCAGCTCGGCCTGGGCGGCGATCATGAAGATCAGAAAGCCGACGAACTGCGTCAGGATGAACGGGTTGCCGATGAGGCCGAAGCCGAAGATCTCGCCCTCCGCCTGGGCTCGCACGATCTGCTGCAAGTTGAGCGAGTCGGCCTGGATGACCACACCCATGACCGCGAGGATCAGCGGCAACTCGTATGCGATGAGCTGACCTGCCGCACGCAGGCCGCCGAGCAAGGCGTACTTGTTGGCCGACGCCCAGCCCGCCATCAGCACGCCCAGCACCGACAGCGACGAAACGGCCATCGCATAGAAGATCCCCGTGTCGAGGTTCTCCACCACCGCGTCGGGGCCGGTAGGCAGCACCACGAAGAGCAGGAACGACGAGGCCAGCACCACCACGGGGGCTGCCCGGAACACTCGCCGGTCGGCGGCGGCGGGGTGGATGTCTTCCTTCTGGAGGAACTTGACCGCGTCGGCGATGAGCTGCAGCGTGCCGTAGGGGCCGACGTCTTGGGGGCCGAGCCGGCTCTGCATGAACGCCATCATCTTGAGCAGGAACAGGTAGCCGAGCATGAGCGCGGCAGTCGGGATGACGATGAGCGCGACGCCCAGCTTGATGCTGGTCTCCGCCCAGTACGCCAGCCCCAGCAGGTCGGTCACCGGTCGATATCCCCGAGGATGAAGTACAGCGAGCCGAGGATGGTGATGATGTCGGGCACGTACGTGCCCCGCATCACCCACGGCACCACCGAGATGTTGCTGAAGCTGGGCGTGCGGATCTTCACCCGGAACGGGCCCAGACCGCCCTTGGACACCACGTAGTAGCCCATCTCGCCCAGCGGGTTCTCGGTGGAGACGTACGCCTCGCCGGCCGGCACCTTGATGATGCGCGGCACTTTGGCCATGATCGGGCCTGAGGGGATGCCGTCGAGCAGCTGGTCCACGATCTTGGTGGCCTCGCGGGTCTCCTGCAGGCGCACCCAGTAGCGGGCGAACGAGTCGCCGTCGGGATGGGTCCAGACCCGCCAGTCCACCTGGTCCCAGGCGAGGCCCGGGTTGGCATCGCGGCGCAGGTCCCAGTCGACCCCGCTGGCGCGGAGGTTGGCGCCCGACAGGCCGTAGCTGAGCGCCACGTCACCCGGGATCACGCCGACGCTGCGGCAGCGAGTCTGGAAGATCTCGTTGCCCATGAGCAGGTCTTCCATCTCGTCGCAGAAACCGCGCATCTTGGCCATGACAGCGTGCGTCTCGGCTATCCAGCCGCGGGGAATGTCGTCTTTGAGGCCGCCGATGCGGTCGAAGTTGGGGTGGAAGCGGCCGCCGGTGACTTCCTCGATCTGGTTGAGCACCCGCTCGCGGTCGCGGAAGGCGAAGAACACCGGGGTGAGCGCTCCGACCTGCACGCCCATGTCGCCCAGGAACAGCGACACGTTCGCGATGCGGCTCAGCTCGAACAGGATGGTGCGGATCCACTGGGCACGGGGCGGGGCCTCCACGCCCATCAGCTGCTCGGCCGCCAGGATGAACGGCACCTCGTTGGCGAAGCTGCCCAGCCAGTCGATGCGGTTGATCAGCGTGGTGCACTGCGGGTAGGTGCGGACCTCGCAGAGCTTCTCGTAGCCGCGGTGCATGTAGCCCATCAGCGGCTCGGCGGAGATGACCTGCTCGCCGTCGAGCTGGCAGGCGATGCGCAGCGTGCCGTGGGTGGCGGGGTGCTGCGGGCCGATGTTGAGCGTCATGTCGCCGGTGTCGAGTTCGACATTGACGCGGGCGTCGGCGGCTTGGGCCGCCACGTAGGCCTGCTGCTCACGCAGCGCTGATGCCGTCGGCGGGGGACTCACGTTCCGGCTCCCGACGCTTCGAACGCGGCCATCACCTCGGCCTCGAGCTGGGCTTCGAGCTCGGGCGGGATCTCTTCGATGTCGACCACGCCGGGCCACGGCTTGACCGCACGTGCCAGCAGGGGGAAGTCCTTGCGCAGCGGGTGACCCTCGAACTCGGTGGGCAGGTAGATGTGCGCCAGGTTCGGATGACCATCGAAGACGAGGCCGAACATCTCGTGGGCCTCCCGCTCGTGCCAGTCGGCCCCGGCGAAGACGTCGATGATCGACGGCACCGATGCGGGAGCACTGGACCCGTCGCTGCTGGCGGCCTCGGGCACATCAGCCTTGATGAGCACGGCGGCGTGCCGGGCCGGCGAATGCAGTTGCGCGAGCAATTGGAAGCGGGTCTCGCCGCCGCCTCGCCGCACTGTCTCCTCGGCTGTGGCGCTGGAAGCCTCGTCATCTTCCTCGCCGACGCCGGCGGCGTCGAATTCGGTGTCCTCGTAGCGGCCTTCGGGCGCATCGGTCCAGTCGATGGCCGACAAGAATCCGAAGTAGGCGAAGCCTGCATCGCGCAGCGCCGACATCGCGGCATGCCAATGCTCAATGTCGATGCGCAGCCAGAGGTTCTGGCCCGCTTCCACATGGGATTCGACCACCGCATCGCCGAGCAATTCGGACAGTTCGGCGGCGAGCGCGTCACGCGCCTCGTCGCCTGGCGCCGCATCGCCGTCGGCCTGGTCCTCGCCGGTGTCGTCGGCCATGACTACGGCTGCGCCGATCCCGCGGGTACTGCCGACGCGCCTGCCGAGGTCGGCGCTGTGCTCGATGCTCCCGGCGCTGCCGGGACACGTGTCGATGATGGTGCCGAGGGCGGCCCAGTGCCTGATGCTCCCGGCGAGGCCGGGACGACGATCGGCTCGCCGCGCCAGCGTTCTTGCATGTCCTCGCGCTGGATGCGCTCCTGCAGCAGCACGATGCCTTCCAGCAGCGCCTCGGGCCGCGGCGGGCAGCCGGGCACGTACACATCGACCGGAATGACCTGATCCACGCCCTTGGTCACCGAGTAGCTGTCCCAGTACGGCCCGCCGCAGTTGGCGCACGAGCCCATCGAGATGACGTATTTGGGCTCGGGCATCTGCTCGTACAGGCGGCGGATGACCGGCGCCATCTTGTCGGTGACGGTGCCGGAGATCACCACCAGATCGGCTTGGCGTGGGCTGGCCGGAAACGGAATGACGCCCAGACGCATCACGTCATAGCGGGGCGAACCGAATGCGGCGCCCATCTCGATGGCGCAGCACGCCAAGCCCCACTGGTACACCCACAGCGAGCGTGCCCGGCCGAAGTTCAGCAGCCAGCTCAGCGGCTTGGGCAGTTTGACCTTGTCGACCAGTGCCATCGTGGGATTCCCTCAGCCCCTCACACCCAGCGCAGGACGCCTTTGCGCCATGCGTAGAACAGGCCCAGCACCAGGATGAAGATGAAGATCGCCATCTCGACCAGGCCGAACAGGGCATACACGTCGAGCCGCGTCGCCCACGGAAAGATGAACACGGCCTCCACGTCGAACAGCACGAACAGCACTGCGAACACGTAGTACCGGATCTGGCTCTGGGTCCAGTCGCTGCCGACCGGATCGACGCCGCTCTCGTATGCAATGAGCTTCTGAGGCGTCGGTCGCTGCGGCCGCAGGACGCGTGCGACTCCGAACATCGTGAAGGCCATCAAGACTGCCGCTGCGCCGAAGATTGCGACGGTCAGATAGCTCCGCAAGAGGTCGGACACGGACCGCAACGCTAGCGACTTCGCGCCACCCTGCGCCGAATCATGTCGGGCGATTCAAGCGTTGGGGCGACGGCCTCAGGCGCGGTCACTCAGCTCGCCTCATTGCATCGACATCGGCAAGTTGTCCGGAGTTGAGGGCTGTTGCGGTTGTGCCGGTTCGCCCTGACGCCGCTTTCGCACCCATATGCGCCAACCAACGACGGTGACGAGGCCGCACACGAAGACATAGAGCGTCACCGTGGTTTTGCTGACGGGCGGGAAAGCCCACTCCAGCAAAGGAGGCGCTGCGACGTAGCCAGCGAGGTACGCAGGCAGGAATGCGCAGAAATAGGCCAGCCAGTGGCGCCGCGGCAGTGCCTCGCACAGCCGGCGGGGGTGCACGATAAGACGCCATCGCCCGCGGCGGTTTGCCTTCTCCTGCCACAGGGCCTCTGGGGTCATGATCAGCGCATACAGCAGCGGGTAGATCGCGCTCACTGTGGCGGCGCCAATGATGATGTTGCGCCACAGGTGATAGTGGTACTCGTCGCGGCAGATGTGGCGGGGATCCTCAGGGCTTCCTTCGACGGCAACGCCGTCGATCTCGGTCCAGCCGAAGAAGCAATGCTCCAGGGGATGCGCCCCGACCGGACTCGCTGCAACTGCCATCAACGTCAAGGGCAGCGCAACCAGGGCCAACACGGCCAGAGATCGTCTAGCAGTCGTCATTGCAACGGAATAGGAGATCCAGCTGACCGACATACGACGACACGGTGCTTCCGTCTACAGGATAATCGACAGGATGGCGTCCCGGCTCCATTCGAGAAGCGTTTGCGGCAATACACCGACAACGACCGTCACTGCTACCGCGAGGCTGATAGCGAAGACCGATGTCAGGGGCAGGTTGCCCCAGCGCTGGCGGCTCGCTCGCGCGGTGGGGGTGCCGCCTTCGTCCTCGGACGAACCCTCCGGGGCGTACATGGCCAATACAACTCGCAGGTAGGCGAAGGCGCTCACCACTGCCGTGACCATCGCGACTGCGGGCAGGACGTAGCCGCGGGCGTCGACTGCCGCGAGGATGACCCCGAGCTTGGCCCAGAAGCCAGCTGTGAACGGAACTCCGGCCTGTGCCAGCAGCAGCACAGTGAAGGCCAGCGCCAGCACGGGGCGGCGACGTGCAAGCCCGCCGTAGCGGCTGAGGGCATGAGCGCTCGCATCAGGTTCCGACGACTGGAGCTCAGCGCCGACTACCGACAGCACCGCGAAACTGCCCAGCGCCATGAACGAGTAGACGATCAGGTAGAAGACCGACGACGACACGGCGTCGCCGCCGCCTTCGGTCCATTGCACCAGTCCGCTGGTCGCGGGGACGGCGGAGAGGCCGACAAGCACGAAGCCTGCGTGGCTGATCGAGCTGTAGGCCAGCATCCGCTTCACGTCGTTCTGGCAGATGGCCATGACCGCGCCGACAGCAAGCGTCGCGAACGCCAGCCCGATGAGGATCGGAGCCCACGCGATGCTCTGCTCTGCGACAGCCACGTACAGCACTCGCGCCAGCGCGGCGAAGCCGGCCGCCTTGGCGATCGACGCCAGGTAGCCGGTGACCGGGCTGGGCGCACCCTCGTACACGTCGGGCGCCCAGAAATGGAACGGGACGGCGGCCACCTTGAAGCCCAAGCCCACCAGCAGCAACGCGATGCCGGCAAGCAGCAGGTAGTCGGTTTCCCTGATGGAACCGAACAGGAAGCCGCCGATCCCGCTGAGGTTCGTGCTGCCCGTGGATCCGTACACCAGCGCGATGCCGTAGAGGAAGAACGCCGAGCTGAACGCCCCCAGCACGAAGTACTTCATGGCCGACTCGCGTGCCGACGCCCGCCGTCCCGCCAGTGCGATCAGCACGTACAGCGCGATCGACAGCGACTCAAGACCGAGGAACAGCACGATGAGGTCGTTCGCACCGGCCATGACCACCGCACCCGCGGCAGAGGCGAGCAGCAGCGCCGCGAACTCCGGTGGCGCCATCTCATAGCGGTCGAGGGCCGAATGCGCGACCAGCGCTGTCATGACCACGCCGGCACCCACCAGCACCGTGAGCAGCAGGCTGAAGCCGTCGCTCACGAAGGCGTCCTTCAACGTGGAGCGTGGCGCGGATCCCCAGTCGTTCCACTGCACGGCGGCGGTGATGGCGGTGGCGGCACCGGTGGCGATCGTGACGATCGTGGATACCCATCCGGGCAGCGCCCGCGGCGCCAGTGAGGCCGCCAGCAGCAGCCCGAGCGCAGCGCCCACCAGGATGATCTGCGGGGTGAGCACCCACCAGTCGACGGCCGGGGCGTCGAACGCGATCTCGACTTGGGCCATCAGTGGCCGTCCTCGTCGTGCTCACCGCTGCTGTCGCCGTGGTCCACCACCACGGGGTCGCCCAGTTCCGGCACCTCGAAGCCGCTGTACTCCTCGAAGTGCTCCAGCAGCTTGTCGGCCGCCGGCTCCACTGCGTTGAGCAGGGGCTTCGGGTACACGCCGAGCGCCACCGCAGCGATGACGAACGGTGCCAGCGTCAGCAGCTCGCCCCGGCGCAAGTCGGCTGTCTGCCGGTCGGCCGCCGCGGGAGGCCCGTGGAACACCCGCTGGTAGGCCCACAGCAGGTATAGCGCTGCCAGGATCACCCCGGTTGCAGCGATGATCGTCCATACCGGCCGCGTGTCGAACGAGCCGATCAGGATCAGGAACTCGCCCACGAACCCGTTCAGGCCCGGCACGCCCACCGACGACAGCATGATCAGCGTGAACACCCCGGCATAGACCGGTGCCGCCGACTGGATGCCAGCGAGCTCGTCGATCTGGCGCGTGTTCCGGCGTTCGTACAGCATCCCCACCAGCAGGAACAAGGCACCGGTGCTGATGCCATGGTTGACCATCTGGATCACGCCGCCGCCCACGGCCTGCGCGGTGAAGGCAAAGATGCCGAGCACGATGAAGCCCATGTGCGCCACCGAGGAATACGCCACGAGCCGCTTCAGGTCGCGCTGCATGGCCGCAGTAATCGCGCCCCAGATGACGCCCACCACGCCGACGGTCACCAGCACGGGCGCAGCCCAGTCGGACGCCTCGGGGAACAGGTACAGGCCGAACCGCAGCAGGCCGTAGGTGCCCAGCTTCAGCAGCACAGCTGCCAGCACCACCGAGCCCGCCGTGGGAGCTTCGGTGTGCGCATCGGGCAGCCAGGTGTGCAGCGGCACCACGGGCACTTTCACCAAGAAGGCGATCGCAAATGCCACAAAGCAGAGCCGCGCGGTGTTCTCGCCCAGCAGCTGCCCTTCTGCGAGTGTCTGAAGGTCGAACGTGATGCCGCTGTCGGGTGAGCCGAGCACCGCCGTCGCCACGATCGCCACGAGCAGCAGCGCCGAGCCCGCCATCGTGTAGATGAAGAACTTGGTGGCGGCGTAGCGGCGTCCCTCGTAGCCCCAGCCCGCGATGAGGAAGTACATGGGCACCAGCACCACTTCGAACATCACGAAGAACAGGAACAGGTCGAGAGCGACGAACGCGCCCACCGAACCGGCCTGCAGCAGCAGCATCCATGCCGTGTAGGGCTTGGGATCGTGGTGCGGGTCGACGCCGGCCAGCACGATCGGCACCACCACGCTGGTCAGCACCACCAGCCACAGCGAAATGCCGTCGACGCCGACGTGCCATGAGATGCCGAGCGCTGGTATCCAGGACTGCTGGCTGACGAACTGAAAGCCGGCATCGGCAGCGTCGAACTGCCACGCCAAGGCCAGCGCCAGCGCACCGCCGATGGCGGCGAACAGCGTGCCGAGCGGGCGAGCCAGATCGGGGCGACTGCGCGGCAGCAGAGCGACGATCAGCGCACCTGCCACGGGCACGAGGATCAGCGCATTCAGCAGCGGGAAGTCGCTTCCCGAGCCCGAAGCGGCAAGCAGGGAGCCCATGGCTAGGACACGCCCCGCAGCGCGAGCCAGACGACGAGGATGATCGCACCGACGGCAACGCCCGATGCGTAGTGCCGCAGGTAGCCCGACTGCAGCGGCCGCACCGCCTCGCCGAGCATGCGCACCAGCCGCGCGACGCCGTTGACGGCACCGTCGACGAAGCGCCGGTCAGCCGTGGCTGCGGCCTCGAACGCCTTGGTGCCGGGGCCGCCGACGAAGTTCGAGATGGTCGAGTCCACGTAGAAGACGTTCTCGAGCAGCGCCGGCTCGAGCTTGTCGGTGGGGATGCGCGCCTGCAGCCACGCCCGGATCGCGAACGCGATGCCCCCGAGTGCCGCCACGACGGCAACCAGCGCCAGCCCCAGCTTGGTGCCGGTGCCTGACGTGAAGTGATGCGGGTGCGCCAGCACCGGATCCAGGAAGTGCTCAAGCACCAGCCAGTCGCCCACCAGCGGCAGATTCATGATGCCGCCGATGGCCGCCGCACCGGCCAGCAGCACCAGCGGCAGGGTCATCGTGGCGGGCGACTCGTGCGGGTGGGCGCCGTCGTCCCAGCGCTGGCCGCCGAAGAACACCAGGAAGGTCTGGCGGCTCATGTAGTAGGCGGTCAGCAGTGCTGTGACAAGCCCGACTGCCCACAGCAGCCAGTGCTGCTCCCACGCTGCCAGCAGGATCTCGTCTTTCGACCAGAAACCCGACAGCGGCGGCACGCCGGCAATCGCCAGCCACCCCACGATGAAAGTGGCGGCGGTGACGGGCATGACCGCTCGCAGCGCACCCATCCGGCGCATGTCCTGCTCGTCGCCGAGACCGTGGATGACCGAGCCGGAGCCCAGGAACAGCAGGCCCTTGAAGAACGCGTGGGTGACGACATGGAAGATCGCCGCCACATATGCACCCGAGCCGATGGCGAGGAACATGTAGCCGAGCTGGCTGACGGTGGAGTACGCCAGCACCCTCTTGATATCGTGCTGTGCCACCGCGGCCAGCGCCGCGAACAGCGCCGTGGCAGCACCGACGATGGCGATCACGGGCAGCGCCCAATCCGATGCGTCCAGCACCGGGTTGAGCCGCACCATCAGGTACACGCCGGCGGTCACCATCGTGGCCGCGTGCACCATGGCCGAGACCGGGGTGGGTCCCTCCATGGCGTCGGGCAGCCAGACGTACAGCGGCAGCTGAGCTGACTTGCCCGCAGCCGCCAAAAGCAGCAGCAGCGAGGCAGCCGTGGCCGTGCCGGTGGCCAGCGCCGGCGCCCCTGCCGCAAGCCCGGCGTAGGACACCGTGCCGAGCGTCGTCCACAGCAGGAACGTGGCGATCATGAAGCCGAAGTCGCCGATCCGGTTGGTGACGAAGGCTTTCTTGCCGGCGGTAGCAGCGGTGGGCCGCTCGTGCCAGAACGAGATGAGCAGATAGGAGCACGTGCCGACGCCCTCCCAGCCCAGGAAGGTGACCACGAGGTTCTCACCCAGCACCAGCATGAGCATCGAGAACAGGAACAGATTCAGGTACAGGAAGAACTTCGAGTACTTCGGATCGCCGTGCATGTAGCCGACCGAGTACAGGTGGATGAGCGTCCCCACGCCGGTCACGAATAGCGCCATCGTCATCGACAGCGGGTCCACCAGCAGCGCAGCGTCCACCTCGAGGCCGCCGATCGGCATCCACTCGAACAGCGTTGAGGTGAACCAGCGCCCGCCGTGGCCGCCGGCGCCACCAGGCGTGCTGTCGAGTCCCAACAGCCCGCCGAACGTGATGAGCGTGAACAGGAACGACCCGGCACTGGCAGCAGTGGCCAGCCAGCCGGCCCGAGGTTCGCCCAGCCAGGGCCCTGCCAGCAGGAGCACGGCGAACCCGGCGAGGGGCAGCGCGGGAATGAGCCATACCAGTTCGACCATGAGTTCAGCCCTTCAGGGCCGACAGATCGTCCGCTGTCGCACGAGGCGAGGCGCGCAGCACCGCCACCACCAGACCGAGACCGACCACCACCTCGGCCGCCGCCACGACCAAGACGAAGAGCACCACCGTGTGCCCATGCACGTCGCCGAAGCGGTCGGCGAAGGCAATGAAGCTGAGATTGACACCGTTGAGCATCAGCTCGACGCACATGAGCATGATCAGCGGGTTGCGCCGCACCAGCAGGCCCGTGCCGCCAATGAGGAACAGCATTGCCCCGAGCGTCAGGTACCAGCCGGTGGTCACATCGAGGCCGCTCACTGGCGTGCCTCCTGAGACGCCGGAGCGTTCTCGGCAGGCGCTGATTCGCCGCCGTGCTCGCTGTAACCACTGCGTCGCGCCAGGATCACCGTGCCGATGACCGCCACGATGAGCAGCAGCGACGTCAGCTCGAACGCATACACGTATTCGGAGAACAGCGACCGGGCGATCGCGCTCACGTCGGTTGCGTAGCTCGTGGCGGGCGCGTCGGCTTCGGTTACGACGATGCCTGCTCTCTCCAGCTCGTACGAATGAGCGCCCTTGAAGATCCGGTCGACCGCGGCGACCAGCCAGACCAGCACCGCGGCACCGCCGAGGCCGAACGCGGCCGCGGTCCATCGCTGAGCCGGCAAGGCGCCCAGCGACAGCTCGGCGGCTCGGTCCACACCCAGCAGCATGATGACGAACAGGAACAGCACCACGATGGCGCCGGCGTACACGATGACCTGCACGGCGGCGATGAAGTGGGCCTGCAGCGCGACAAACAGCACCGCGATGCCGAACAGCGTCATCACCAGCATGAGCGCCGCGTGCACCGGATTGCGCGACAGCACCACGCCGACCGCGCCGACGAGACATGCGGCACCGGCCACCGCAAACACCACCACTTCGACCATCAGAGATGATCTCCTGCGCCAGGCGCGTGGCTGTGCTCGTCGAGGTCGGCCGGCTCGCAACCGGGTGCGGGCGGGTCGTCTTCGCCGCCGTCATAGTCGGCGTGCTGGCCCTGCTCGGGCGCTCGCACGCCGTAACCCAATTCGCCGCTCCAGCCGACCCGGCCCTCGTAGTCGGGCTGGCCTGACGGCGAGGTGGCCCGCATCCAGCCCGAGGTGTGCTCGTCGTCGCCGTCGTGCCACAGCTCCCACGGCTGGCGCCGTGGACGGCCGTCGTCGTCGGTGAGCAGTTCGTCCTTGGTATAGATGGCGTCGCGGCGGGTGGGGAAGCTGAACTCGAAGACCTTCGTCTCGGTGATGGCCTCGGTCGGGCAGGCTTCCACGCACAGGTCGCAGTGGATGCAGCGCAGGTAGTTGATCTCGTAGACGTAGCCGTAGCGCTCCCCCGGCGACACCGGGTCGTCGGGCGGGTTGTCGGCCCCGCGGACGTAGATGCACCGGGCCGGGCAGACACCCGCGCACAGCTCGCACCCGATGCACTTCTCCATGCCGTCGGGGTAGCGGTTGAGCACGTGACGCCCATGGAAGCGGGGCGGCTTCGGCCGCTTCTCCTGGGGGTACTCGGTGGTGATCCGCTCACCGAAGAGCTTGCCGAACGTGACCTTGAAGCCGTCGAGGTAGCCCATCAGCCGTCCTCTCCCGGGCCGGCTGCATCTGGCGATGCGCCTGCCGGCATCATCTCCTCAGGATCGTGATCGCCAAGGTCCTCGATGCCGGTGTTGCGCTTGGCTGCCCGCAGGGCCGCCGCCAGCAACGTCCAACCCAGCGCGAGGCCAACAGCGCTCACGCCCAGCACCACCACCACTTCTTGCAGCGGGCTCCAGCCCTGATCAATCACTAGCTGTCGCAGGCCCAAGAACATCAGCCAGAACAGCATCACGGGGATGAGCACCTTCCAGCCCAGCGACATCAGCTGGTCGTAGCGCAGGCGGGGCAGCGTGGCACGGAACCAGACGAAGACGAACAGGAAGGCGAACACCTTGGCCAGGAACCACACGGTCGGCCACAACCATGTCCAGCCGAAGAACACCGGCCCGGCCGTGCCGCCGAAGAACAGTGTCACCATGATCGCCGACATCGTGATCACGTTCATGAACTCGGCCAGGAAGAACAGAGCGAACCGGATCGACGAGTACTCCGTGTGGAAACCGCCGACAAGTTCCTGCTCGGCTTCGACGAGATCGAACGGGGGACGGTTCAACTCCGCGGTGGCAGAGATCAGGAACACCAGAAACGGAACGAAGCCTGTCGTGATGAGGAGCCACTCATCCACGCCGCCCGCCTGAGCCCTCACGATCTCGTGAGTGGACAGCGTGCCTGCGGTGATCACCACGGCGACAACGGACATGCCCAGCGCGGCTTCATACGAGATGGCCTGCGCCGAGGCCCGCACCGACCCGATGAGCGGGTACTTCGAGCCCGAGGACCAGCCCGCCAGCATCACGCCGTAGACAGCGACCGACGACATCGCGAGCAGCAGCAGGATGCCGACCGGCGGATCGGCCACCTGCAGGATGGTTTCCTTGCCGAAGAGCGTGACCGTGCCGCTGCGGCCCGGAGTATCGGTGAAGACGCCGCCGATCGGCACGATCGCGAAGGCGACGAACGCTGTGACCGCCGAGATGTAGGGCGCCAGCCGGAACACGAGGGGGTCGGCATTGGCGGGGCGGAGGTCTTCCTTGAAGAAGAACTTGACGCCGTCGGCGAAGGCCTGCAGCAGGCCCCACGGCCCGGCCACGTTGGGGCCGATGCGGTGCTGCATGTCCGAGATCAGCTTGCGCTCGAACCAGATCATGAACATGGTGGCGAGCAGCAGGGCAGCGAACGCCACGAGCACCTTGATGCCCATGATGCCGATGTCGCCCCAGTCGACTCCATCCGCGAACAGCGGGTCGCCGGTCATCTCGGCGCCTCGCCGCCGCGTGTCTCGATCCGCACATCCGTGACCGGTGCCGTCGCGTCGATCAATGCCCCCACATCGATGTGAGGCGAGGGGAACAGCACCACGACGTTGCCGCGGGCAATGCCGGCATCGGCCACGATCGGCAGGCGCAGCGCACCGCGGTCGGAGTGCACTTCGACTTCAGTGCCCGATTCGACGCCGACTCGCTCCAAGTCAACCGGGTGCACGCGCAGCACCGTGTCGGCCGCCAGCGACGCCAATGCCGGCGTCTGGCTGACCGTCACGCCGCCGTCGTACAGCTTGCGGCTGCAGACCAGGCGGAGGCCGTAGGCGTCTCGCGCCGGTGCCACGTGTTCGGGCGGGAACTCGGGCTCGAAGGCCGCTCCCGACGCCACCACCCCGTCAGCGGCAAGTTCCGGGCCGATCGCCCCAGCATGCGTGGTGCATACAGCCGCGATCTCTGCAGTGATCTCTTCGACCGACACGAAGCCGAGATCGAGGCCACACAGCACGGCCAGCTCGGCCGCGATCATCCAGTCGGGGCGGGCTGAACCCGGCGCCGTCACCAACTCGCCAACGGCCGAGACGCGTCCCTCCAGGTTGGTTGTGGTGCCCGATTTCTCTCCGAAAACGGCGGCAGGCAGCACGATGTCGGCTTCCGCCACCGATTGGCTCACGAACGAGTCCACCGCCACCACCGTGCCCGCGCCGGACACGCCGAGGCGCGCCAGCATGCTGTCGGGGAAGTCAGTCAGGGGATCAGCGCCGAGCAGGAAGAGCACGTCGATCTCGCCGGAGGCGGCTGCGGTGAGGATTCCCGTGGCGTCGTGCCCGCGTTCGCCAGGCAGCTCGCCCCACGCCGCCGCAAGCTCCGGCGGCGGGCTGGCGCTCAGTGCCCGCCCCGGGAGCATCCCGGGCGCCAAGCCCATGTCGAGCGCGCCGCGGACGTTGCCTCGACGTGCGGCGACCAGGAAGCGGGCGTGGGGGACGCGAGCGCTGATCACCGAGGCCACCTCAGCCGTCGCCTCGGCCGACTCCGACACCGACGACCGGCCCAGCACCACGACGACCGAGCCAGATGCCAGCTCGCCGGCCAGCGGGTCGTCGCCGTCGAGCAGGTTCCGCAGCACCGATGCTGCCTCGCCGCCTCGGCACTGCTCGGCGCGAACTGCGCTTCGCGTCAGACCAGTGGTGGTCGGAGCAATCTCGACCAAGCGGGTGGTGCCCGCTCGCGCCGCGCCGCGCAGGCGCAGGTGCAGCACCGGCAGCTCCTCGCGGAGGTCGCCGCATACCAGCAGCGTCGTGTCGGCGCTGCACGCCTCATCGATCGTCGCTGCCGGCAGGCCCACCGCCAGCTCTGCGGGCAGCCCGTCGCTGAGCTGCGCATCCACGTGGTCGGTACGCAGCACTGTGCGGGCCAGCTTCGACCAGGCGTAGGCATCCTCGTTGGTGCCGCGGGCACCGCCGAGCACGGCGATCGCGCCGGGTCGGGCCGCCCTGATCGCAGCAGCCACCGCACCGAGGGCATTCGCCCAGTCGGTCGGCTGGAAGCGTCGCAGCGGCTCATCGTCGGAGAGGTCCGAGGTGGTGCCCGACGGCACGCGGGCCTGCAGCGGCGTCGTCACCCGGTTGGGGCTCGCCACCGAGCCGAAGGCAAAGCGACCCTTGTCGCACAGCCAGCCATGGTTGACCGGATCGATGTCGACACCGAGATAGCGCACCAACTCGTTGCGAGACGACTGCACCGCGATCCGGCAGCCCACTGAGCACGTCGTGCAGGTGGACTCGGTCTCGACGAGATCCCACGGCCGCGCTTTGAAGCGGTAGGGCGCTGCGGTGAGCGCACCGACAGGGCAGATCTGAACCGTGTTGCCCGAGAAGTACGACGAGAAGGGCTCGCCGGGGAAGGTGAGCACCTGGGTCTCGTTGCCGCGCTCGGTGAAATCGATGAGCGGGTCGCCGGCGATCTCATCCGCAAACCGGGTGCAGCGGTCGCACAGGATGCAGCGCTCACGGTCGAGGTGCACCAGCTCGGAGATGGGGATCGGCTTTTCGAAGTGCCGTTTCTCCTCGACGAACCTGGACTCGCCCGGGCCGTAGGCCATGGTCTGGTCCTGCAGGGGGCACTCGCCGCCCTTGTCGCAGACCGGGCAGTCGAGCGGGTGGTTGATGAGCAGCAGCTCGAGCACGCCTTCCTGTGCGCGCTGCGTGCGCTCGCTGGCGGTGTCCACCACCATCTGCGGCGAGACCGGGACCATGCAGGATGCCTGCAGTTGAGGCCCGCGGCCGGTGTCGATCTCGACGAGGCACATGCGGCACATGCCGACCGAGCTCATCCGCTCGTGGTAACAGAAGCGCGGGATGTGCACTCCGGCACGCTCCGCTGCTGCGATGACGAGTTCGCCCGGTTGCGCATCGACGGCGACGCCGTTGATCGTCACCTCGACGGTGCTCGGCGCCGCCTGCCCAGCCGCTGTGTCAGACACGGACGGACACCTCCGACACTGATCCAGATGCTGGGCTGCCAAGCAGGCCAGTGCTTGACGCCGAGCCGTGAGACGGCCCGATCTCGAGATGCGCGTTCGGGGCCACCCGAGCCTCGAACTCCTCTGGGAACAACGTCATGGCCGAGTGCAGCGGCGCGAATGCCGAGGGACCTACGAAACAGATGGTGGTCATCTGGTACGGGAACGGCTTCGCCTCGAGGCCTCGTTCGGGAACCGCGGCGTGAGGGAAGTCTCCCGGGCTGATCGAAGCGCCGACCTCGAGCAGCACCTCGAGATCGCGTGGCGTGCCCGTGCCGTCGCACACGCGCCGCAGCACTCGCTCCAGCCAGGTAGCCCCTTCCCGGCACGGCACGCACTTGCCGCATGACTCGTGCGCGTAGAACTTGGTCAACGTCAGCGCCGCGGCGGGGATGTCGGTGGTGTCGTCCATCACCATCACCGCGCCCGAGCCCAGCATCGAGCCCTGCGGGCCCACTTCGGAGGCCTCGAAGGGAAGGTCGAGCTGTGCCGGCGTGAACCACGGGGCTGAGCCGCCGCCGGGCACGAACGCCTTCAGCTTCCGGCCGGGACGCAGGCCTCCGCAGTAGTCCTCGCCATAGATGAGATCACGGAACGTGGTGGTGCCGTTGGTGATCTCGTACACGCCGGGGCGCTGAACGTGACCGCTGACAGCGATCATGCGCGTGCCCGGCGAGGTGGGCGTGCCGATGGCCGTGAATGCCGCAGCGCCATTGCGCATGATCCACGGCAGGTTTGCCAGCGTCTCCACGTTGTTGACGATGGTCGGCTGGCCGTACAGACCGATGGCGGCCGGGAAGTAGGGAGGCTTGAGCCGCGGCATGCCGCGGTTGCCCTCCAGGCTCTCGATGAGCGCCGTCTCCTCGCCCACCACGTAGGCGCCGGCGCCCCAGTGCAGCACGATGTCGACCGAGAAGTCGGTGCCGCAGATGTTGCGGCCCACCCAGCCGGCCTCGTAGGCCTCGTTGAGGGCCTGTGCCACCCGTTCCTGCGCGACGGCCATCTCGCCTCGGATGTACAGGAAGCACTGCGACAGCCCGACTGCGTAGCAAGCGATGAGGCACCCCTCGATGAGCTGATGCGGGTCGAGCTCCATCAGCAGTCGGTCCTTGTAGGTGCCGGGCTCGGATTCGTCGCCGTTCACTACGAGGTAGCGAGGCCACACACCAGGCGGGCAGAAGCCCCACTTCACCCCGGCGGGGAAACCGGCGCCGCCGCGCCCGAGCAGGGTCGCGCTGCGTACCTCGCCGTGGACGTCATCGGGTGTGCGCCCCAAGGCGGCACGCAATCCCTCGTAGCCGCCGGTGGCCAGGTAGCGCTCGAGCGTGTAGCTGTCGGGATGGTCGAATCGCTCGGTGACGATGCGGGGCGCGTCGTTGGCTACGAAACCAGGCGCGTGGGGAATCGTGTACGACGCCATCAGCTGAGCCTTCCGCTGAGCATGTCGCCGTCGGACGTGGAGCGGCCGCCAACGCGGCGGCGGTCAACCCCCTTCATGAGGCCCCTCCACTGGATACCCCGTCTGCAACGGCCAGCCACACGGGCTCTTCGGCGACCGCTTCGGGAGGCACGGCGCCGACTGCTCGGCCGGCCGGGATGCGCTGGCGAACGCGAGCGGTGACCCCGTGCGGCGGGATCTCGTCGTCGAGAGCGCCCGCAGCGAGGTCGTCAACGAGCTGGTCGAACCCATCGGCGTCAACCCGATAGCGGTAGCGGTAGTTGACCTGCAGGCAGGGCGCCTCGGTGCAGGCGGCCTGGCACTCCGCTGACGCCAGCGTGAACAAGCCGTCGGGGGTGGTGCCCCCGGCCCGCACGCCCAGACGCTCCTCGGCGTGCTCCATGAGCTCGGCGGCGCCCGCCAGCGCGCACGACATGGTGGCGCAGATGTTCACGAGGAACTTGCCGACGGGCTCCCGCTTGAACATCTCGTAGAACGAACAGGTGCCGAGCACCTCGGCAGGCGTGGTGTCGACGAGCTCGGCGATCTCCACCATGGCCTCTTCAGTGACCCAACCGGCCTGTGCCTGTGCTACATGCAACAGCGGGATCATCGCCGACCGACGCTTCGGGTAGCGGCCGATGATCTCGTGCGCCAGCGTGCGGTTCTCCTCGGTAAAGAAAGTCATCTATCGACCTCGCCCATGATCGGGTCGACGGAGGAGATGATGGCGATGGCGTCGGCCAGCAGGCCTCCGTACATCAGATGAGGCAGGCTTTGCAGGTTCACGAACGAGGGCGCGCGAATGTGCACCCGCTGCGGCTTCGGCCCGCCGTCGGAGACCAGGTAGCAGCCCAGCTCGCCCCGGGGCGACTCGACCGCCACGTACGTCTCTCCGGGCGGCACCCGAAAGCCCTCGGTGAAGATCTTGAAGTGGTGGATCAGCGCTTCCATCGACTCGTCGATGCGAGCCCGCGGAGGCGGCGTGACCTTGCGATCCTCGGTGCGGTAGGGACCCTTCGGCATCTTGTCCAAGCACTGCTCCACGATGCGCATCGACTCGCGGATCTCGTTCAGGCGGATGGAGTACCGGTCGAACGTGTCGCCGTAGGCGCCTACTACGACGTCGAAGTCGACCTCGTCGTAGGCCAGGTACGGCATGGTGCGGCGCAGGTCCCACGCCTCGCCTGTACTGCGCAGCAGCGGCCCCGTCGCCGACATGGCGATGGCCTCGTCGGCGGTGATGACGCCGACGCCTTGGGTGCGGTCTCGCCAGATCGGCTGACCGGTCATCAACGTGTCGAACTGCTCGAGCCGGTCGGGCAGCACTGTCAAGATGCGCTCCACGTCGTCCTGCCAACCGTCGGGCAGGTCGGCTGCCACGCCGCCGGGGCGGATGTAGTTGTGGTTCATCCGCAAGCCGGTGACGCTCTCGAAGAACCGCAGGATCTCCTCGCGTTCCTTCCACCCGTAGAGCATCATCCCGACTGCGCCGAGATCCATGCCGTTGGTCGCGAGAAACAGCAGGTGGGAGCTCATCCGGTTCAGCTCGCACATCAGCATGCGGATCCACGTGGCTCGCGGCGGGATCTCCGTTCCCAAAAGATCCTCGACCGCGAGGCAGAACACCAGCTCCGTGAACAGCGGCGAGGCGTAGTCCATGCGGGTGACGTTCGTCGGCCCCTGCAGGAACGTGAGATCCTCCGCCGTCTTCTCCATCCCGGTGTGCAGGTAGCCGATGATCGGCTTGGAACGCAGCACCGTCTCGCCTTGGAGCTCCATCGCTATGCGCAGCACGCCGTGGGTGGATGGGTGTTGCGGGCCCATGTTGATGAGCATCGGCCCGTCGCCAGGCTCTGCTGTCACGGCCTCCACGTCATCTTCGACAACAGCGGCATCTAGTGCAGCCTCTTCGGAGATTCGCAGCACGGCGTCTGTCGGTCGGCGGATGGCAGCGGCCGTTACGGTGCTCATCTGCCTTCCACCGCCTTGAACTGCACCGGGATGGCACCGATGGCGTAGTCCTTGCGCAGCGGATGGCCTTCCCAGTCGGGCGGCATGAGAATGCGGCTCGGATCGGGGTGTTCGCTGAAGCTGATGCCGAACAGGTCGGCCGCCTCCCGCTCGGGTGCCTCGGCGCCCGGGTACAGGCCCACCGCGGAGGGCACCTGCGGATCGTCGGCCGGTACTTGGGTGCGGATGCGCAGCCGGCGCCGGCCACGGAGATCCAGCAGGTTCACCACCACTTCGAAGCGTTCCGGCTCGATGCCGGGCGCTACGGCGCGAGTGCGATTCGTGAGGCCGTCCACCGCACACACGTCAACACACAGCTCGTAGCCATCGGCGGCGGCCATGCCGAGCACGTCGAGGTACTCGTCGCGGCTGGGATGCAGCACCTGCTGGCCACGCTCGTCAGTGCACGGCACGCCGAACATGGTCGGCGGCTCAGCGATCTCTGTCGCTGGCGCGGCGTCGTCGGCTGCTACGCCCTCGTCTGCCATCAGCGCGCCGCCGTGCCCGATCGCGGCACACCATGTGCCGCCAGGTCCACCGCAGCGCCGCCGCCGCGCTCGGCCCGACGCTGGGTCAGCTCGCCGGTACGGATCTTCTCGTGCAGGGCAAGGATCGCATGCAGCAGCGTCTCGGGCCCCGGCGGGCAACCGGGTGCGTACATGTCGACCGGAACAACTTGGTCGACGCCCTGCACGATGGCGTAGTTGTTGAACATGCCGCCGCTGGACGCGCACACACCCATCGACAGCACCCACTTGGGCTCCATCATCTGGTCGTAGATCTGGCGCAGCACGGGTGCCATCTTCTGGCTGACGCGGCCCGCAACGATCATCAGATCGGCTTGGCGAGGCGATGCGCGGAACGTCTCCATGCCGAAGCGGGCCAGGTCGTAGTGGGCCGTGCCCGTCGCCATCATCTCGATGGCGCAGCAGGCGAGCCCGAAGGTGGCCGGCATCAGGCTGCGCCGACGTGCCCACTTCACCAGTTCCTCCACCGGTGCGGTGAAGACGTTGTGACCGAGCCCGGCGAGACCGTCGTCGATGCCGAGCCGCGACTTGAGGTCGTCGATGCCTGCCATCAGCCTGCCGCCGTACCGCTGCTGGGTTGCTGTGCGCCGCTCCAGGCGGCGGCGGGAATCTGCTCACGCCCTGTCAGCCCGACCGTGCGCACGCCCTGGACTCCGCTGCGGCCGGTTGGCGGCAGCGGGAGGACGCGGCGCTTGCGCGGGCCCCACTCCAGCCCGCCCATCGCCAGCTCGTAAACGAACGACAGGAAGAAGATCACGACGAAGATCAGCATCGCCATGAATCCGAAGAGGCCGAGCTGGCCGTTCGCGACCGCCCACGGGTACAGGAAGACGATCTCGATGTCGAACATGATGAAGAGCATCGCCACGAGGTAGAAGCGCACCGGGAATCGCTCGGGAATGGCGGCCTGGTCGACGATGCCGCATTCGTACGACGCCAGCTTGGCATTCGTGCTGCGCTGGGGTGCCAGCAGCCGCGAGGCGATGATGCTCACCAGCACGAACAGCACAGCTAGCACGCCGAGAACCAACACCGGCAGGTATTCCGCCAAGCCGCTGTTCATGCGCTGGACCCCCTCGGCGCGTCGGTAATCAGATGCCGGCCCCAGTCTGGCCCAAGAATCGGCAACTGTTCACTGGCCCGCAGCTTCGCGCACCGCCCAGATCGCCTGATCCCGTCGATGCAGGTGGTAGCAGCCCAAGCCGAACAGCAAGGCTGAGAAGATCGTGAGCAGTGCCGGGCGGAGCCGCACGCTGCCGTGGTCACGCACCAGCACAACCGAATACACCGGCTCGTTCTCGTCGATCTGCGGATCAGGCACCACGATCTTCCCGTCGTCGCCGAACACGTTCGGATCGATCTCGACCCTCGGCAGGTACGGCTGGATCTGCACGACGGCATAGTGCGGCCTGCCCCTGCTCGGCAGGAAGTACTGCGTGACGGCGTTGTCGGGAATGCTCAACGGCCGGTACCGCTCGCCGCCCCGGATCAGCACCCGGTAGGTCTTGTATTGATCCGCAGCCGAGAACAGACACGAGTTCACTGCCAGCAACCGGCGCGGGTCGGCATCGTCGCAGACGACATGCCCGTCGGCCGCGGACCGGGCGTCAGCCGCAAACGCCTGGGCTTGGACGATCTCGGGATCGACGATCTCCTCGGCGTCCTCGTCCGACTTCTCCTTGACAACGATCTCAATCCAGCCCGAGGGCGACTGATCGACGGGCACGCCCTCGAGCTGCTGCACTTCGTCCACCAGCACCGTTTCGGGTTTGGAGGTCACCTGCAGCACGTTCCATCCGGGCTGGCTGCCGATCCATCCGATGCCGAACACCCACCACACGATGGACATCAACAGCATCCAGCCCCACAGCCCGGTCCACGCGACCAGGAAGCCAAGACGGACCCCGAGGTTGGTGGCCAGCAGCAGGTACACCGATCCGCACAGCACGGCGATGCCGATGATGACCGCCAAGTATCCGGTGAGAACCGGATCCCAGCTGACGATGCCGAGCAGGTGCGAGGCGGTCATTCGTCGTCTCCCGCTTCGTGCAGCCGATCAAAGCCGATCGCGGCCTGGCGCTGCGGGTCAAGGCTTCGTTCGTACTCGACGATCTTCCGGATGTCGTCTTCGGTCAGCACCCGCTTGAAGCCGGGCATGCCATAGTTGCCGAGGCGTGCGAACTGACCGTACGCCACATTGTCCGCAGCACCATCCGCGACGAACTTGATGTGATCTTCGATGTCGGGGAACAGCCGCGCAAGGCTCACGCTGTTGAGCGCCGGTCCGTAGCGGCCGGCGCCGTCGGGTCCGGGAAGCACCTCCACCGTTCCGCCGTTATTGGGCAGCTGCGCGGTGCCGCGGCCCGGCCAGCGCGGCGTGTGGCACCGGGCGCAATGCAGATCGAACAAGATCTTCCCGTCCGACGCTCCCGCGTACACGTCCGACGCTCGGGCAGCCTCGAACCGGGCCGTGGCCCGAGCGTGGGCCTCCTCGTTGAGCGGATCGTCGTCCAAGGCATCTGCTGCTTCGTCCACCAAGATTTGGGCGACTTCGTCGTCTCCTACTGCGGACGCGACGATCTCGCGGAGGACCTCGTCGTCCGCGGCATCTGCTGCGTCTTGGTCTGCGCCGATCCGGTTGGCCCACAGCCACGCCACGAGGTCATCGATCTGCTGGTCGTTGTACGGACCGCCGCCGTCGAGGCCCCACGCCGGCATCACGCCTCGGCCATACACCAGGATCTGCCGCACCTCGGTGACCTCGTCGAGGGTCTCGGCATCGGTGTCGAAACGCGTGAACACGTCGTCGAGAGACGGTGCCTCCCACGTCGTGTTGATGATGAACGATTCCTTGTCGGAGAACTGGTGGCCGATGTCAAGCACCACCGGTGCGAAGCGCGCGCCGCCGAGATCAGCGCCGTGGCAGTCGAAACACTCCGCAGCGGTTGCGACAGCCTCACCGCGACTCACGGCCGCTTCGGAGAACGACGTCTCCGCGCCTGAACGGCGCCCGCCTTCGAGCATCCAGTAGACGGGCAGGACGAGCGCCATGATCAGCAGCATCAACACACCGAAGGCTTGGACCTTTTCCAGCCTGCGGCCCTCGAGTTCCTCGTCGTCGGGCAGGTTGCCGCGGTTGGGCGCCAACTCGATCTCGCTGCCGGCCTCGGACTTCGCCTGGCGGATGTTGACGAAGACGTAGATCGCCCAGCCCACCACGACGACCGCTAGGAGCACGATCGCGATCGAACGCTCCGTGCTGACGGCCAGCATGTGACTGACCTCAGGCACAGTGAGGCCCCTCGAGGCCCTGGCCCGTGCTGTCAGTGCCGATCGCCGGTCCCTGCGACACCTTGCCGGTGTCGACGAAGACGTTGCCGCCCTCGATGGTCACCGGGAAGCGGTCCATGCCACGGGGTGCCGGCCCGGACTTCTTCTCGCCGACGCGGTTGTACTTCGAGCCGTGGCACGGGCACTCGAACCACTGCGAGCTGCCGCACACCGGCACCTTGCAGCCCAGGTGCGGGCAGACCTGCCACAGCGCGACATAGCCCAGCCGCATGCCCTCGAGCACCGCACCGCCGTACACCGCCTCGGCGTTGGACAGCGTCGCGGAATCGGTGGGGTAGGGCTGGATGTAGCTCTGCGCCTCGGAGAAGTACGAGAAGTTCTCGGCCGGAGTGGACGACGAGATCGCCTCGTCAACCGATGCGACCGTACCGATCTTGATCTTCGAGCCGAATCCGCCGGTCGGGCGCGGCCACAGGAAGGCGAGCATGGCCGCATTGAACGTGCCCAGACCGGTCGCCATCAGCAACACCGAGGACCGGTTCAGGAACTGCCGACGGGTGACACCCACCTCGTCAGACGGCGGCGGTGCCCAGTCCTGCGGCAGCTCGGGCTCTGCGATCGCGACAGGCGACGGGCGACGCTCGGCGGCCACGGCGCGTTCCAGCTCCTGTGCCTCGGCGCTGACACCGAACGCGCCGGCGTCGTCGCTGGCAGCGGCGTCGTCGCCGGCACTGGCCGCCAGCTCGTCCCGGCGGCGGGTCTCGCGTGACAGGTGCCCCAGGCCGGTGGCGTCCCGGCGGCGCAAGGAGACGAACGCGACCACGGCACCCAGCACGACGATGACCGGGATGGCAATCGCGAGAATGGTTCCGGTGGACATGCCGACGTGCTCCTACAGGTGGAAGATGCCGTGCAGACCGGTGTCCCACGGGTAGGTGAAGTTGAAGCCCTGCCCCCGGAAGAACGAGCCGATGATCACCAGCACCGCCCAGAACATGAGGTGGATCGTCTGGACCGAGATGGCGAACTTGCGGTCTTCGGGACGCAGAGAGGGGTTCTTGTCGACATAGGGGGCGAAGGCCAGCAGTATGAGCGCAACGCCGGGGATGGTCACGCCGGCGATCATCGGGTCGAACATCGTCAGCAGTTCCTGCAGGCCCAGGAAGTACCACGGCGCCTTGGACGGGTTGGGCGTCTCGTTGTGGTTGGCGAGCTCGAGCAGCGGTGCGTTGATGAACAGCGAGAAGACCAGCGTGAAGGCCGTGATGAACAGTGCAGCGGTGAATTCGGCGGCCAGCAAGTGCGGCCAGACGTGGACCTTGTCGCCCGGGCTGGCCTTGACATCCTGGATCGAGCCCGACTTGACGACCGTCAGCAGCCGGTGAGTGTTGCCTGCGGGCCCTGCCATCAGCGGCGGCAGAGCGGTGGCCACGCCCCCGCCCGCAGCAGCGGGACCGCCGGCCTGAGCCATACCGGCAACTGCGGGTGCGCCGCCGGGCTGCTGGCTGGCTTCCAGCAAGGAGCGAGGGATCGTGACACCGTCATCGTCGTCGGGCTGCGCGGCAGCCGGCGCCTCGCCCTCGCCCGGCGCGGGCGCGCCAGTTGCGCGGGCCCTGGCTTCGGCGCTGCGGCGCAGGAGGTGTTCGGGGATCTCAGTCATGCTGATGGTTCGGGACGTTCAGGCTTCCTACAGCGGCCCCGAAATGCCTCCGTCCTTTCTCACTCTCCAGAAGTGGATCGCCATGAAGATGACGATGACAAAGGGGAGCATCAAGACGTGCAGCACGTACCAGCGCAATAACGTCTCGGCTCCGATCTGTTGGCCGCCTAGTAGGACGAACCGGACTTGTTCGCCGAATACCGGCGTGAAGCCCATCATGTTCGTGCCCACCGTGACCGCCCACAGCGCGAGCTGATCCCACGGCAGCAGGTAGCCGGTGAAGGCGAGCAGCAAGGTGAGCTGCAGCAGCATGACGCCGACGACCCAATTGAACTCTCGCGGTGCCTTGTAAGCACCGTGATAGAAGACGCGGGCCATGTGCAGGAACACCGTGATCACCATGAGGTGCGCAGCCCATCGGTGCATGTTGCGCACGAGCAGACCGAACGCCACCTGCGTGTGGAGGCTCTCGATGTCTGCCCAAGCCGCCGTGTCGGTCGGCCGGTAGAAGAACATCAGGAAGATGCCCGTGATCGTCAGCAGGATGAACAGGAAGAAGCTCAGACCGCCCAGGCACAGCGTGTAGCTCACCTTCACGGCGTGCCGCTTCACCTTCACCGGGTGAAGGTGGTACAGGACGCTGTTCATGATGACGTAGGACCGGTTCCGGGGGCTGTCGGTGTAGCCCTTGCGGAAGATCGACCCGGGCCGGAAGATCGACGTCCAGAACTGGCTGTCCTGCATCCAATCGGCCGCCTGCTGCTGCGCGTTCTGGAGACGCTGCGGCAGCTTCGGCTTGGTATCGGGGGACTCGAGCGTGTTCGCCATATCTCTTCGATCTAGGTGGACCGGGTCCTTCGCAGTCTCAGCAGGACGGGCATTCCCGCCGGCCTACAGGCGCATCCCGTAGGCGTAACCGTGGGTGTGGGTGCGGCCGTGGACGTCGCCCGACGGCGGAGGGTTGTTGCTGACCCGCCCCAGCGTGATCACGCCGGTCGGGCAGCGGTCGACGCACAGTGCGCAGCGGGTGCACACGTCGTCGTCGATGATGAAAATGGCGTTGTCGGTGGGATCCAGCCCCGGCAGATCCACACCGACGGCCTCGTCGACCGCCTCGGTGGACACGTACCAGATGCACTTCCACGGACAGATGTCCACGCAGCCCTCGCACTGAATGCACTCGGACTGGTCGATGTTGATGAACTGCTTGGGCTTGACGGCCGCATCGAGGTATGAGGCGTCGACCTGCTGCAGCAGGTAGTCATCCCGGAACTTGGGCATCGGCGGGTTCGCATCGTTCGCAGCCATTCGTCTTGCCCTCAGTTGCCTTTGACCAGTGGACGGCCGTAGTCGGAGATCGGCTCGGCGGCGGGTTGGGCCTTGTCGCGCTTCTGCCACCACATCGCCAGCACCGGCAATCCGATGAACGCGATCAGGTGCTCGATGACGACCACGATGTCGCTGACCTTCTTGAGGTCGATGCGCGTCGGCGGGAACAGGATCGGCGACTCCATGAACTGGCCTTCGGTGACCAAGAAGCGCTCCACCGACCAGCCCCACTCGTTGTCGGTCAGGCGGATCCAGCGGTCGGGCACGATGCCGAATACCAGCAGCATCAGCATGAAGACGTAGGCGGCCCCGAGCATGGCTTCGCCCCAGGTAGTGGGGCGGTCGGTCGGGCGGCGCTTGCCGTACCACACCAGCAGGTAGACCATCAGCGCGGTGACGAGGATCGATGTGACGAGTGCAACCACTCGGTGTTCCTCCCGCGTTCTCCCGTCGGCGTGTCAGGACTGCTGCGAACTGGCCCAATCGATAGTGCATCGAGTGCGTCAGCCGCAGCGAGACCGGGGCAAAGATTACCGGCGCCCCGGCCATGGCGCGTGATGTTCTAGCACGACCGTCAGCACTCGCCACAATCGGGGCTCAGCTTCTTGCTGCGCCATCGGCGTGGCTGCATGGCAGACTTGCGCCTCGGTGCGTTCGGGCGCGTATCGTGCCCTGCGAACTTGGCACTGCCGCTGTGCCAGAACCCCTGGGGGCGACCCCGCGGAGGATCCCGTGACCGAAGTTCCCGAGTACCTGCTGGAGCGTTCGCGACAGCGTCGCATCGCGCTGGGGGTCCTCGAAGACGACGGCAGCGGTGGCGGCGGTGATGCGGGCGCGGCGGCACCCGCAGCCGGAGCAGCAGCGGCCGCTGGGCCGACCCAAGCCGAGATGATTGCTGCCGCGCGTGAGGCGGCACAGCTCGAAGTCGAACCTGAAGCTCCGCCCGATCCGTCATGGGTGATCGCGGCCCAGACGCGACATCGGATTCCGATCTGGGTGCTGCCCGTGCTGTTCTGCCTGCCGCTGTGGGCGTTTGTGTACGTGAAGCTGACCGAGCCGCCCCCCGAGCCGATCACCGCTGTCAACGAGGGAGCGACCACCTACGCGGTGCGGTGCTCAAGCTGTCACGGCGGTGACGGTTCTGGCTCCGATGGAGGCTTGGTGGGACGCCCGCTGTGGAACGGCGAGGTACTGCTGACGTTCCCGAGCCTGGACGACTCGTTCATCGAGTGGATCTCGGTGGGCTCGGAAGGCCTCGGGCTCGGGCAGGTCTACGGCGATCCCAACCGGCCCGGCGGCGCACACATCTCCGGCGGCAGCGATAACGCCGCGGCTATGCCCGCGTTCGGCGATGTGCTCAATGAGCATCAGCTCTATTCGGTCGCGCGATATGTGCGCGAGGTGATCGGCGGTGAAGCGATCAGCGACGAAGTGGCAGCCGAGCGCGATGCCGAGTGGGAGCATCTCGGCGGCGGCGCCCTCACCGGCGGCGGGGGTGGCGGCGGCCATTAGCGCCATGCCTTGAGTGAGACACTCGATTGCGATGTGCTCGTCGTCGGTGGCGGGCCAGCGGGTAGCGCTGCCGCGTACTGGCTCGCACAGGCGGGACGAGATGTGCTGCTCATCGAGCGCTCGACCCATCCGCGCGAACGTGTTTGCGGCGACGCACTCACACCGATTGCTGTGGGCGAGCTCATCGACATGGGCTGTGACCCCGGCACTGCACGCTGGCACCGCCATCACGGTCTGCGGATCACCGCCCATGGGCAGAGCCTCGAGGTGTCGTGGCCCCAGGGGGAGAGGTGGCCTGGCTATGGCGTGGTGGTGCGCCGGTCACGCATCGACGCGCTGACATTCGCCCGAGCACAGTCGGCGGGGGCGCGCGTGCTCATTGGCACAGAGGTCACAGCTCCGCTGATCACCGATGGTCACCTGCGTGGCTGCATCGCTCAGGGCGGCAGCGGAGCGCTGCACGACAACGTGGTTGCGCGCGCCCGTTACATCGTGATCGCCGACGGTCCGCGTTCGAACTTCGGCCGGGCGCTCGGCACCGTGCGCACCCGGACCTATGCGCAGGGACTGGCGATGCGCGCCTACTACCCCACCCCGCGTCACACCGAGCCGTGGATCGAGTCGGTCTTTGCGTTGGCCGATCGCGCCGGGAGCCAGCTGCCGGGCTATGGCTGGGTGTTTCCGGTTGGTGATGGCACGGCCAATGTGGGAGTGGGCCTGCTCAGCCATCACTACGGGAACGAGGCCATATCCCTGGAGCACCTCTTTGAACAGTGGACTCAGCAGATCCCTGCTCACTGGGAGATCGATCCTGCCGGTCCTCGCAGCGAACCGGCAGGCGGCCGATTGCCGATGGGAGGATCGGTTCGCCCACGCTCGGGACCGAATTGGGTGGTGGTCGGCGACGCAGCAGGCAGTGTCAATCCCTGGAACGGCGATGGCGTCGGCCCGGCACTGGCAACTGGCCGGCTTGCAGCCGAGGTCATCGGGCGGGCGCTCGACGCCGACGACGGACTCGAGCTGCGGCGCTACGAGGCTGTGCTGGCCGAGCGCTGGGAGCGATACCACCATCTCGGTCGATTGACGACCCGCGCGCTGGGCCGGCCCGGGCTGATGAGGAAGCTGACACAGCTCGCGATCCGCTCCCCCCGCATGGGGAACCTGGCCATGCGCGTCTCGACAGATCTGCTGCAGGGCAGAGCCAGCCCGCGCGGCCCCCGCGGCATCTACCGGGCGGCTGCCGGGATGGCACGGCTCTGGCGCGACCGCACCTGACGGAGTTCTGATCAATTCGGTTCAGCCAGTTTGCAGACCACCGCGGAATTTGAATCCGCATCGGTAGATGGCCTTCCCGGGCGGTATGTTCGGTTCAGACAGCCCGCAGGGAGACGTGAGCGTGCAAACGACGAAAATCGTCTACTGGCAAGACGGCGAGTGGTGGCTCGGCTACCTCGAGGAATTCCCCGACTACTGGACCCAAGGCGAGACCTTGGAGGACCTCGAGGAGCACCTGCGCGATCTGCACGCGGATCTGACGAGCGGTGAGTTGCCTGGCGTGCGTCACGTCGCTGATCTCACGCTGGCGTGAAGCGAACTGAGCTCGTCAGGCGAATCCGCTCGACAGGTTCCGTCTTGGTTGGACATGGTTCGAAGCATGACTGGTATCGAAACCCCGAAACCGGCGTGTATCAGGCGGTTCCACGCCACAACGAGATCAAAGAACAACTCGCGAGACGCATCATCAAGCAACTCAGCCTGCCAAATGATTGACCCCTGAATTTCTACGCAACCGGGATGCGGATGGTCTCGATGTGCTCCCATCCCGCGTCGATCAACCGCTGCGGGTGCTTGCCGCGGCGGCGATCTGAACGAGGGCTTCGTCGATGATGTCGGGCGAGTGGGCGAGGCTGACGAAGATCGCCTCGTAGGCGCCGGGCGCGAATGCCACGCCGCGCTTCAACAGCTCGGCATGCAGGCGGGCGTAGGCCTGCTCATCGGTAGTACGGGCATCGTCGTAGTCAACCGGGGCCCAACCAGGCTCGGCAGCCGGGCCGCAGTACAGGCCCACGAGCGTGCCAACTTGGACGACGGCGGCGTCGAAACCTGAACGTGTCAGCACGTCACGCAAGCCGTTGGCGAACTGACCGGCACGCGACTCCAGCTCCGCATAGGCGGCCGGCGTGAGCTGCTCCAGCACAGCAAGCCCTGCCGCTGTCGCGAGCGGGTTGCCCGACAGCGTCCCGGCTTGGTACACGGGACCGTTCGGTGCCAGCGTCTCCATGATCTCGGAGCCAGCGCCGAGGGCGCCGATGGGCAGGCCGCCACCGATGACCTTGCCGAAGCAGGAGATGTCAGGCGTGACGCCGTACCGCTCGGCCGCGCCGCCCGGACCCAGACGGAAGCCGGTGATGACCTCGTCAAAGATCAGCAGGGCGCCCGCCTCGGTGCATGCTTGGCGCAAGCCCGCCAGGAAGCTTGGCACCGGCGGCACCAAGCCCATGTTCGCCGCCACGGGCTCCACGATCACAGCCGCTACCTGATCGTCCAGTTCAGGCACCTCGTTGTACGGCACCACGACCGTGTCGGCAACCGCACTCGGCGGGACTCCGGCCGACCCGGACAAGCCAAGAGTGGCAACACCGCTGCCGCCAGCTGCCAGCAGCGCATCGGTGTGGCCGTGGTAGCAGCCGGCGAACTTCACTATGCGTTGCCGTCCGGTGTATCCACGAGCTAGGCGTACGGCTGTCATCGCGGCCTCCGTGCCGCTGTTGACGAGGCGCACCTGCTCCACGCCGGGCGCAGCCGCGGCGATCAGGCTCGCCAACTGGATCTCCCGCTCGGTTGGTGCGCCGTACGACGTGCCGTCGGCTGCAGCCGCGGTGATCGCTTCGGTGACCGCCGGATGGGCATGTCCCAAGATGATCGCCCCGTAGGACTGCACGAAGTCCAGATACCGGCGCCCCTCGACATCGAAAACGTACGGGCCCTCGGCCCGTGCCACGAAGTACGGCGTCCCGTCGACCGACCCGAACGCTCGCACCGGCGAATTCACGCCGCCGGGAATCACACGTCGAGCAGCCTCGAACAGGTCGGCGTTCGTCGAACGCGGCTCGGTCACGGCCTCGCAGCGTAGGCCACGCCCCTGCGAGCAGTTACCGGCCGAAAACTGGACGCCGAATTGGGCCGAGCATCGGACACGGAGTGTCGCGACGCCCTTGGCTCAGACCGGTGTGAGCGACTTCAGCCGTACTGCTGACAGCCGCTTCAGCCGCTCGTTGCGCGGGTCCACTTCGATGCCAGCCGACTCCAAGGCGGTGAGCCCGAGCAGCGGTTCAGTGTCGTCTTCAGCGAAGACAACCCTGCCCGCGACTATCTCGTCCATGAATTCGATCCGGGCAAGGCCGTGGTCATAGGGCCGAGATGTGCCGTCAGCAAGTTCGTAGACGCGACGACCCACCGGCGCGATGCCGATGGCCTCCAGATGCTGGCGCGGCACCAACGAGTCGATCGCTCCCGTATCGACGAGGAACTCGCTCTCCCACGTCCGATCGGGATCAGCCGGATTCCTGACGATGACGTTGACATGTGTTGCTCCCACAGGAAGTCTCCTTCGGTTGGCAGGACGGAACCCGACCAGCCGGCCAGGACGGCGGTCAGTCTCGCTGGGGCTTGCAGGGTTTTTTGAGGTGTTCGACATGGCACCAGTGTCGCGCCGCGAAGCTACGCCTCGAACCCTGCGCGCCTGCCTGCCATGCATCAGTCGCGCAACGCCGCCGCGACGGCCTCTAGGAGACCATCATCGGTGGGACGCGCAGCGACTGCCGCCACGGGCAGATCGGCTTCGGCACACGCAGCTGCTGTCGTGCTACCGATGCAGACCACTTGACCGGTGACCGCGTCGCCGCCGATCTGCGACAGATGGCCCCGCACGGCAGAGGGTGAGGCGAATACCACGGCATCTGCGCCGGACACATCGGTGACCAGATGATCGGACAGCGTGGGCGTCACGATGCGGTACGCGCTCACGGCATCGACGTTCCAGCCTCGGGCACGCAGCCCATCAACCAGTTCCGGTCGGGCCTGTGCCGACTGGGGCACGAAGCACCAGTCCTTCCCGTCGGGTTCGGGAAAGGCCTCGGCAAGCCCAGCAGCATCGTGTCGTTCCGGCACCAGCGTGACCGGGCGGTTGATCTCGGCCTCGACGCGGGCTGCCGTCGTAGGACCGACGGCGGCAGTGCGGATGCGTGCGAAGCGACGGCGAACGCCGCGCCGGTCTGCACGAGCGAACGTGGCTGCCACCGCATTGGAAGAGGTGAATGCGACCCAGCTGTATTGTTCCAGCCGCAGCAGGGCATCGTCGAGCGGTTGACCGCCGTCGAGCGGGGGCACCACCGCAATCGCGGGTGCCACAATCACCGTAGCCCCGCATTCGCGTAGTGCCGTCGCCAGCGGGCTGGCCTGGTGCGAGGCCCTCGTGACGACGACGGTGCGGTCGGCGAGCTCGCTGAACTGGCTCTCAGACATCGTCAGCCCGGCTGGCCCACGTCGCTGCGTCGGTGCCGGTTCGGGCCATCAGCTCATGTGCCAATGCCGTGCCCAGCAACTCGCCGTCGGCATCGCTGCGAGCCGCGCGCTCGATGCCGCCATGGTCGGGCGCGGCAAGCATCGCTGTCATGCTCAGGCGTCCGTCGGCATCGACGGTGGCATGGGCGCCCGTGGGCAGGTCGCAGCCGCCTCCCAGCGTTCGCAAGAACGCGCGCTCGGCGTGAACGCACCGTGTCGTCACCTTGTCGATGATCGCGCCGGCGGCAGCTGCAATGTCAGCGTCGTCATTGCGATGCTCAATCGCGATCGCGCCCTGCCCGGCCTGAGGCACGATCTCGTCGGGGCTGAATCGCTGGGCGATCCGGTGGGATTCGCCGAGACGCTCGAGCGCCGCCGCCGCCACGATCACGGCGTCGACGTCGGGCTGGGCGGCCGCAGCGATGCGACGAGCCATGTTGCCGCGCAGACCGGTGAAGTGCAGATCACCGCGGAGTGCCGCTAGCTGGCACTGGCGCCGCTGTGATCCGGTCGCCACCACACCGCCGTCGGGAATCTCATCGAGCGCCAGACCGACGAGTGCGTCGCGCGCGTCGCCCCGCACCAGGCAGCCTGCCAGCGTCAAACCCGGGGTCGGCTCAGACCGCATGTCCTTGGCGCTGTGCACGGCTATGTCGGCGCGCCCATCGAGCACTGCCGCTTGCACCTCGGTCACGAACACGCCCCTGCCGGACATTTCCGAAATCGGCGTGGACAGGTCGAGATCGCCGGTGGTGCGAACGGGCACGAGCTCGACGTCACCCTGGGCGGATCCGGCTGCTTCCAGCGCAGTTGCGACAGCGCGCGCCTGCCAGGTTGCCAGCGGGCTCGATCGTGTCGCGATCCTCACGCGATCAAGATCTACAGATCGAACAGGTCGCGCACTGAGTCTGCGAGCCGGTCGCCCTTGGCCTTGCCCGCCGCGGACCTCAACGCCACGGTGGGCTCGTGCATCAGCTTGTTGACGAGCGCGGCGGTCGCGCGCTCGAGCGCCTCGCGTGCGTCGTCGTCGAGATCGGGGTGGGCCGCCAATGCGCGTTCGAGCTCGGATTGGCGCACTGCTTCGGCCTTGCCGCGCAGCGATTCGATGAGCGGGGCCATCTCCCGGGCGGTGCGGTCGGCGGAGAAACGCTCCGTCTCGTCAGCCAAGATCGATTCGACCGCCGCCACCTCCGCTTGCCGGCCAGCCTGACCGACCTCAGCAAATCGCGACAGGTCATCCATGTCGAGGAGGGTGACGCCGGGAAGGCGAGCTACAGCCGGGTCGACATCTCGCGGCACGGCAATGTCCACGATCAGCAGCGGGCGACCGGCGCGTCGCTCAATGATCGCTCCGACGCTGGCGTGATCGACGATCACCGAACTGGCACCGGTGGACGTCAGCAGCAGATCAACCTCGACCAACGCATCTTCCAGGCTTCCGAGCGGCAGGTGGCGGCCTCCGACCCGAGCTGCCAAGGCTTCGGCGTGCGAAGGCGTGCGGTTGGCTACCTGCACTGCTGCAGGACCAGCTGCCGCGAGCGCGACGATCATGCCCTCGGCCATTTCGCCGGCGCCCACGACGAGCACCTGAGCATCCTCCAAGGTGCCGAGGTGGTTCTTGGCCATGCTCACTGCCGCGTGGCTGATCGAAGCAGTCCCCCGTGCGATGCCAGTCTCGGTGCGTGCGCGCTTGCCGGCACTGACGCTGTGTCGGAAGAGATGATTCAGGACTGCGCCCGTTGCGCCCTCGGTTCGTGCCGTGTCCCATGCGGTGCGGACTTGGCCCAATATCTCGTGCTCCCCGACCACGGCGGATTCCAGGCCGCTGGCCACACGGAACAGGTGCCGCGCCGCGTCGTCGTCGTAGTGGACGTAGAGATGGTCGGACAGCTCGGCGGGCGCTGCACCCGACAGCGTGCAGAAGAAATCGCGCATCTCGCCGAACGCCGCATGGAATTTCTCGGCTACGACGTACGCCTCGGTGCGGTTGCACGTGGACACGACCACGGCCTCGCTGACGTTCGCGCACGACGCGAGATCAGCAAGTCGTTTCGGCACGTCGGCGGCGGCAACCGTGCAGCGCTCCAATAGCTCAAGCGGTGCGCTGCGATGGCTCACGCCCATGACAACGATGGACACGAGGACTACCCAGGGTTCGGAAATGCGGCCCGCACAGTCTCGCCGATCCGGCACCCCGTTGCCACGCGTTCGACAGAAGATCGCGCAGCAAATGAAGTGACAGAGCGATCAGTCGAGCGCCACGAGCAGCTGGATGGTTGCGGCGAGCAGGATGACCGCAGCGAGCGCGGCCAGCACGAGCGCTGTTCGAGGTCTCATTTCACCCTCTCATGTCGCGGCGCGTAGCCGGATCTCGGTACCCACTGCGAAGCCCAGATGAGCGACGCTCCCGCCGGCGATCGTCAACTCGAGCAAGCCGAAGGGATCGTCGCACAGGGCGAGGCTGCCTGTGTCCGTCGACCCCGCAGGCGCCAGCCGGACCGACTGCGAATTCGCTGCCGCGGGCTGTGACGCACTCGCGCCTGCTGTCCATTCCATGACCAGGAGATCGCCGCGGGCTGCCAGCGTCTCGCGGTCGACGTTGAGCTGCACCGTGCCCCAGCGCGTCACCGACAACACTTCCGCGATCACCGAACCGTCGTCTTCGACGCGGGGCACCGCAACGAGCGACGGCAACAGCAGCGAGGGGTCGATCGGCGCACCCAACGTTTCAATCGGCGCTCCGGCCGCCAGCAGACCGGCTGCGGGCGCGAGCACATCGCGCGCCGGGTGAAGCACGGATTGGGGACCACCGCAGCCGGCGGTCTCGATGCGTACTGCGATGTCTGCGCCACCGACCGCCGCGGTGGCAGCCGCCAGCACACCGCTGTCGGGGCCGACCAGCATCGACTGGCCGTCACCGACCGAGACCGCGATGGCGGACCTGTCCAAACGTCTTCCCACCGATGCGAGCACTACGCCTGGCGCTAGGTGCGGCACGCTGCGCGCCAGCATCAAGGCCGCTGTGCGCGTATCTCCTGGATCGATGTCGTGGCACAGGTCGATCACGGCGGCATGGGGAGCGGCCTGTCGCACGATCGAGTGAATGACGCCCACCGACTCGTCTGCGGTGCCCAGATCGCTCAAGCACGTGACCGTGTCAAAACCCGTCATGGTTGCAGAGCGTCTCGCGGTGACACCCTTATCTCCCGCTCTTGTTCCCAGTCTCGATTGGATACGGGGTCACGAGCCGCTCGGGCCACGGGCGCTCGATCACGCTGAGCCGAGTTCGACGGAGCGGCGCGTGGCTGCTTCGACGGCCGCAGCGAATGCGGCGCGCACGCCGTGGCGCTCCAGCTCCCGGAGGCCAGCCGCCGTCGTGCCGCCCGGCGACGTCACGTCGGCACGCAGATCGGCCGGCGAACGTCCCTCAGCCAGCAGAGTCGCGGCACCCAGCAGAGTCTGGTTGGCCAATTCCACCGCCACCGGTCGTCCCAGGCCCATGAGCACGCCCGCCTCGATCATCGCCTCGGCCACCAGGAAGACATACGCCGGTCCCGATCCCGACAGGCCGGTCACCGCATCCATCAGGTGCTCAGGGACGCGCACAACCCGGCCCACTGCACCAAGGATCTCTTCGGCCCATCCGAGGTCATCTTCGGTGGCTCGGTCGTTGCCGCAGATCGCCGCCGCACCCTCGGACACCAGTGCGGGTGTGTTCGGCATGGCACGCACGATCGGAACGCCGGTGCCGGCAGCGACGTCCAGCGTCGGGAGCGTGACCCCGGCGGCGATCGAGAGGATGCGGTCGGTGCCAGCGGCCGTGACTGCGGCGGCAACGGTCGGGATGACGTCGGGCTTGGTGGCGAGGATGGCGCCGGCAGAGGCCGCAACGTCACCGGACACAGCGATGCCGTAACGGTCGGCCAACTCATCACGGCGCGCGACAATCGGCTCAGCAACGCAGATGCTCTCGGCACTGCGGCCGGCTGCGAGCAATCCGCCCAGCAATGCTTCGCCCATCTTGCCGCCGCCGACGATCAGCAGTTCGACCTTGTCCGCCATGCGGTCACGGTACCGGACCGCATCGGGACCACTGCCTAGCCAATGGCGGTGCCGGGGCACTCGCGGTGAGTGGGACGCTTCCCTGCGGCCTGCCGGCGAGTGCCCCGGCAAGAACCAAATCAATCAGAAATCAATGAAAGGCGTCAAATGATTTTCGCGGGTTACTGCTGGAAACCGAGGCGGATCAGCGTCGTGAAATCACGCTCGATGTACGCCCACAGCGACCCGACGATCCGGTCCAGCTCGTCTTCGTCGACGCAGTGGGTGGGCAGCTCCCCCGTCAGATACACGGCATCCTCGGGGCCGACGCCGTATTGAGCGCCCACCAGTGAATAGTTGCGGCGCAGGACGAAGTCGGCCACCACCTCCGCCCGATGCTGTGGCGTCGGGAGGACGTAGGACTCGTAGGCCAGCGTGCGCTGGCGCAGCGTCAACCAGATAGCGATGACATCTCGCGACTCCCCGGCCAGACGCACATACCAGCGCCGCGGCACCTCGGGGTCACGGGTCACGTCGAGCAGCATCGGGCGTTCGTCGGGACCGCCGTCGGCCTGTGAGCGGGCCCAGTCCGCGAGCCAGTCGTCCATGCGGCCCTCGAGCCGGTCGAGCTCGGCGTCGGTAGCCGGCCGGCGGGTCATGGGGCGCTTGTGGTGAGCGTCACAGGCAGGCGACGAGCTCGCGCCGGGCCGCGGTGTCCAGCACTTCCAGCGCTGCGGCCGCACTCGCCCGCCAGTTGTAGCGCTCGGCGCGGCGAGAACCGGCGTCGCCGAGGCGCAGCGCCAGCAGCGGATCAGCGAGGATGTCGATGACCCGGCGGGCGAACGCGTCGCTGCTGCGGTCGGCGATGAGGTAACCGGTATCGCCCTCCACGACGTTGTCGCGCAGACCGCCGACATCGGACGCCACGACCGGTGTGCCGCAAGCTGCGGCTTCGAGCGCGACCAATCCGAACGATTCCGAACGGCTGGGCACCAAGCACACGTCGGCGGCCCGGTAGTAGGTCGACAGCAGGTAGTGCGGGAGCGGATCGACGAACCGCACATGGCCCGTAACCGCCAAGTCGTCCGTCAGGGCCTTCAAGCGGGCCAGCGTGACCTCGCCCTCCGGACCGCTGGGCCCTCCCACGATGACGAGCTGGGTATGGGCCCCCGCCGCACCAGCAGCTCTCGTGGCTGCGAGCGTTTCAATCGCCAATTCGGCGCCCTTCAGTGGCTGCAGGCGGCCGACGAACAGCAGCACCGGTCCTTGCGGGAGGCCGATCGCCGCACGCGCCGCATGGCGCTGACCCGGCGCGAACATTGCCCGGTCGACGCCGGGTGTCAGCACGTGGAGGCGCTCGGGCGCGACGTCGTACAACGATCTGAGCTGGGCAGCCTCAGCGGCGCCGGAGGTGAACACGACGTCCGCGCAGTCGATGACTCGTTGCTCAGCGTCGCCGCGGTGGCGCGGCTCGGCATCGCCGTTGCTCGTCTTGACGCGCCCCAGCGTGTGAAAGGTGACCGCCAGGGGAATGTCGAGGCGGTGCTTGAGCTGGTGCCCGGCCATGCCGCTCAACCAGTAGTGAGCGTGAATGGCGTCGACCGGGCGGTGTGCGAGGTGCTCGCCGACTCTGCCGGCAAATGCCGACACGACCGCCGGCAGATCATCCTTGTCGAGCGATGGGGCGCCGGCATCGATGTGGAAGACCACCACGCCCGACTCCACTTCGAGCTGGTCGGGCTGCGATGGATCGGTGCGGCGTGTGTAGATGTCGCAGTCGACGCCGAGATGCGCCAGCGCGGCAGTGAGTTCGCGCACGTACACGTTCAAGCCGCCGCCATCACCGCTGCCGGGCTGGCGCAACGGCGAGGTGTGCATGCACAACACGGCAACCCGCAAGACGCGACCGTGCTCGCCGAGCATCTGGCGGTCGGGTGCTTCGGGTGCCACGGCCGATAACGCTACGCAGATCGCCGCAGCGTCACGAACTGAGTGAACCGCCGCTCCGCGCCGGGCGGACGTTCAGATGGCGAGGAGCCCCAAGCCCCACATCCACGCCAGGGCCGTGACGCTCAGCGAATCGAGCCTGCGCACAGCCCACTCGGTGGCCAGTCGCTGCCACGCTCGCTGGAGCCCGGCGGGGGAGTCAGCTGCGCTGCGGCCGGCGGCTGATCGACTGTCGGCGTTCTGCTTGTCTGCTTGGAGATGCTCTCGACGCGCGGCGAGCGCCGTGTGCGGCCGGGCGAGCGCGGGGCCGAGCGGCAGCGTCAGCGCCGCGAGCACGCCGAACCTGGTGACATCGGCGGGCGCAAACGGCGGCACGCTCAAGCCGGTCAGGGCAAAGACGGCGATCGCAGCAGCGATCGCTCCCATCAGCGGACCGCGCAGCCCCGGCTGCCGACCCGATGCACTGAGGTGAGCACTGGCGTCGTAAGCCGCGGCGGTGCTCACGAGCACGAATGCCGCTCCCAGCGAATAGCGGGCGACGGCCGCCAAGCACGCAGCCGTGACGCCGACCTGCATCCACGTGCGGATCAGCAGTCCCGCACCGGCCAGAAACCGCAACGGTGACACCTGTCCCCCGAGCACAGCCCCGCCTGGGCCGCGGGGTCGCAAGGCTGCGACCACGATGAAGCTGGCGGCGATCGCCGCGCCGACAACAACCCCTGCGAGGCGGGTGTCGAGGACACCGGCGAATCCGACTGCGCCGGCAAGCGCAGCAGCGGGCAGCCGGTGACTCTGGGGAAGCACCATCGACTCGGCAATCTGCAGTCTCGCCCCGGTTCCGCTCGACGGTGGACGTGTCGCTTCGGCGCGGCTGCAAACGCTCGCCGCCTGCCAGGCGCCGAGCATCGCTACCGCTGTCATGGCGATGCCGAACGTCGCCGCCCCCGCCCACAAGACACCGATCAGCCCGGCGAACCAGATCAGTCCTCCACTGATGGTGGCATCCTCCAATGCGACCGCAGGGCCGAGCCACTGCGCTGCTGCAGAGGTTCGCGGCCGCGCCGGCCCAAGCTCCGGCGACGCTGCCACCGTGCAGCCGCCGCTCAGCCGCCCGAGACGGGCGGCAGGACGGCGATCTCGTCTCCGGTGCTGAGCTGCGACTCCCCGAGCGCCGGTTCGCCGTTCAGCCAGACCCTGCTGGCGGCCAGCACAGCACTGAAGCCCTCGCCGAAGCTCGCCTTCGCCCAGTCGAGTGCCTCGGCGACCGAGGACGCATCGATCTGAGTGCTGCCGACGCCAGCCGCTTCGCGCGCCCCCGCGAACAGGCGGATCGTCACCGTCGGCATCGCCGCGATGCTACCGATCACGTCCCAGAGGCAGCGAGGATGAGCCTCTAGGGTCGGGCGCCGTGACACAGCATTCAGAGTTGCTGGCGGTGCGGCATGGTCAATCCGAATGGAACCTGCGCGGCCGCTGGCAGGGACAGGCCGATCCCGTATTGACCGATCTCGGCGAGCGGCAGGCGGAGATTGCCGCCGACGCCTTGGCAACGACTCTCGCTGCCGCGGACGACAGCTGGCGGACGCCGGTGATGCGGGGGCGCGATCTGCACACCGGTCGGCATGCGTTCGACCTGCCTGCATTCGACCTGATCGTCTCCAGCGATCTGCAACGGGCGCGGCGGACCGCCGAGATCATTGCCAAGCAGCTCGGCGTGAGCGACGTGGTGACCGATGAGGCACTGCGCGAGCGCAGTGCGGGACCGTGGGAAGGCCTCACCCGGGCCGAAATCGACGAGGGCTGGCCCGGCGATGTCGCAGCGAGGAGGTGGCCGCCGGGCTTCGAGTCTGAAGACAGCATTGCCCGGCGGCTGCTGCCGGCGTTGCGTCGGCATATGTCTGTCTGCGGCCGCGTCCTGCTCGTGGGCCACGCGGGTGTGCTCAAGACGATCGACGCGCGGGTGGGTCTCGGCGACGAGCGGGTGCCGAACCTGGCAGGCCGCTGGTACTGGCTCGACGGCGCTGCAGCCGACGCCGCCTGGAGCTGGGATCAGCTGGAGCCCCGCAACCGAGTCGAACTGGTCTCGTCGAGCATCGACCTCACCATCGAGTAGCCGCGCTGGCTCTCAGGACGCCGCCACTCAGGACTCAGTGAGCCAGGCCGTTGCCGCTGCGGCATCGATGTCGTCGTCGGCCAGCAGGCTCAAGGTTCGCTCGGCTCGTGCCAGATCGTCCTCGATGGCATCCAGCTCGGCGTCGCTCAGCAGCTCCGACTCGGGGGGCGCAGCGGGAGTCGCGGCCGGCGAAGGCGGCTCTTCGGGCCCGGATGCTGGAGACACTGGCGTCAGGCTAGAGCGAGAAGCCCCGCCAGTAGCCTCGATACGAGTGCCGGAGCGCCGGATCGGTGCCTGCGGACATCGGGCCGCTAGCTCATCGGGTAGAGCAGGGGACTTTTAATCCCAAGGTGCCGGGTTCGAGTCCCGGGCGGCCTACCGCAGCACCAATCGCCGGCATCGAGCCAGCTCAGGCCTCACCTACAGTGCTCGCCGTGGTGGCAGTTCCGATACGGCGACTCGACCCCGACCTTCCGCTTCCGGCGTACGCCAAGCCCGGCGACGCAGGATGCGACCTGCTGGCCGCGGAGACGGTCACGCTGGCCGCAGCCGGCGGCCGGGCCATGGTGCCTACCGGTATCGCTGTGGCAATCCCGCCCGGCTACGCAGGTTTCGTGCAGCCCCGCAGCGGGTTGGCGTGGCGGCACGGGGTCACCTGCGTCAACTCGCCTGGCTTGATCGACAGCGGCTACCGGGACGAGCTGCGGGTGCTGCTGCTGAACACCGATCCCAGCGAGTCCTACGAAATCCAGCGCGGCGACCGGATCGCCCAGCTGGTCATACAGCGCGTCGAGCAAGCCGAGTGGCACGAGGTGGAAACGCTCGACGAGACCGAGCGGGGCCTTGGAGGGTTCGGGCACTCGGGTCGCTGAAGCCAGGCATCGTTCGCTTCGGTTGTCACACCCCATCTGTAGCCATGTCAGCATGGCCACGAAGCCGCCGACGCAGCCACCGCTCACCCTGTTCGATGTGTCTCAGTTCGAATTCGAGACCGATCACACGGCCAAAGCGCCATCGCGGCCCCCGTCGGTGGGGCTGGCGACCAGCGGCCTTGCTGTCGCAGGCGCTGCTCGAAGGATCGCGAGCGCCGAAGTCGTGAAGGCCCGCAGGCGCCGCGCCCGTGCGCGTCTGGCGAAGCGTCGTTACCTCGCTGACACCGAGGGTTACGAGCGCATCGAGCAAACTCGCCGCGCCTTGAGCCTCGTGGCCGACTAGCGCTCGCCGTCGCCGGCTGCGTCTTGACGCAGCGCAGCCTCGGCCATGTGCGCTCCGCCGATCTGGTGCGGGTTGATGACGCGATCGGCACCGGCTTGTTGCAGCTTCGGCAACGCGTCGCCCGAATTGGCTCTCGCCACGATGAACAGCTCGGGGCACAGGGCGCGGGCGCTCAAGGCCACATAGAGATTGTCGGCGTCGGAATCCAAAGCCACCACCAGCGAACTGGCCCGCTCGAGCCCGGCATTCCGCAAGGTGCTGTCGTGGGTGGCGTCGCCGGGCACCAAGTGCAGATCACCGGGATCGACGTCGGAGTCACTGTCGATGAGCACCACATCGGTGCCTGCGTCGATCATTGCCGCGGCGATGGCTTGGCCGACTTGGCCGTAGCCGCAGACCACCGCGTGGCCGGAAAGACTGTCGATGGAGCGCTGCATGCGTCGCCTCCTGATGTGGTCGTCGAGCCGTCCCTCGAACAGCATTTCAATGACAACACCGACGGTGTACAGCGACGTGCCGGTGCCGAGCAGGATGAGTGCGATCGTGAAGATCTGGTAGCGGCCTCCTGTGCCCGCTGGATCGCTGTAGCCAACCGTCGAGACGGTGATGACCGTCTGATACAGCGCGTCGAGCGGATCGAGGCCGAGCAGCACATAACCCGTCGTGCCGGCTGCCAAGATGACCGCGAGCACCGTGAGGCCGGCAATGAGCCGCTCAACGGGCTCAAGGCCGCCGGAAACGAGGTGCCGCCGCGATCCGCCGCGAGATCGCTGAGCGCGGCGCGCCTGCCGTCGTCCCAACACGACCTTCATCGATGGAACGCTATTGCGGCCAGCAGCCCGGGTCGTGCCTACCATGCAGCCCGTGATGGTCTGGCTTGACCTGGAGATGACTGGGCTGGATCACCGGCGCCATCGGATCGTGGAGATCGCGACAGTGATCACCGACGATGCCCTCGACGTGATTGCCACTGGACCGTCGTTGGTCATCGGGGCATCCCAAGCCGACCTGGACGCGATGGACCCGGAAGTCCGCACCATGCATGCCAGCACCGGGCTGCTCGACGAGATCGGAGCGTCGCAGATCACCGTGGCCGAAGCGCAGGAACGCACGCTCGCGTTCGTGACCGAACACGTTCCCGAGCCGCGCACCGCTCCGCTGTGCGGCAATTCGATCGGGACCGACCGTCGCTTTTTGGACCAGTACATGCCGGCGCTGGAAGAGCACCTGCACTATCGGGTGGTCGACGTGTCGTCGATCAAGGAGCTCGCCAAGCGCTGGCGGCCAACCATCGCTGCGGCCTGGGCGGATCTGAGCCGATCCCGCGCCGGCACCACCAAGCATCGGGCGCTCGACGACGTGCTCGAAAGCATCGATGAACTGCGCTTCTACCGCGACCAGTGGCTCATCGGAGGCCGGAGCGACACGAGCGCAAGCTGACACACCGGACTCAGCCCCAAGGCAACTCTGCCCGACACGCCTGCGCCCGGGAGCTCAACTCCGAATCAGGACACAAACCGATCCCGGCCGCCGTTTCCCCAGCAGGCGATCTCGCCTTCGGTAGACAGCGCGCACGCGTAGCCGTCGCCGACGACGACCTGCTGGAATTCGCCCTCGGGCGATTCAGTTTGGCCCTCGTCGTTGTTTCCCCAGCACACCACCTCGTTGTCAGTTGAGAGGGCGCAGCTCGTGCGTTCCTTGGTCGAGATGGCCACGAATCGACCACTTGGCGCCTCTAGCTGTCCGCTGCCGTTGCTGCCCCAGCACATGATCCGGCCGCCTTCACGGACTGCGCAGGTGTGTTGGGAACCTGCTGCGACAGCGGTGAATCTTGCTATCGGAACGCGCGTCTGGAAGTCCTCGTTGTTGCCCCAGCACTCGACGCGCGAGTCCGGCCTCATGCCACAGGTGTGAGAGCTCCCCATGGTGATGACTTCAAAGGGGCCATCAGGTGCATAGTGGGCCCGGTACAAAGAGCGTCCCCAACACACAATCTCACCGTCGGTGGTCAACGCGCAGTTGCCGCTGCGTGCGGAAGCGAGCTCTACGAACCTGCCTCTCGGAGCCTCGGTACTTCCGTAGTCGTCGTAACCCCAGCACAACGCCTCACCGGCAGCGGTCAGAGCGCACGATTGGCGCCCACCGGCCGACACTGCTCGGTAGATGCCATCCGGAGCATCGCTCTCCCCCTCCAAGTTGCCTCCCCAGCAAACGATGCGGCCCGTCGGCCGCATCGCGCACGCGTGCGCGGTGCCTGCAGTAATGAATGTGAACTCGCCGGGCGGCGCATCGGTGACGCCGGTGTAACGCCAACCTCGACATGCAATCTCGCCGCTTGGTCGGATTCCGCAGGTGCTCCCCAGCGAAGCGATGTCTACGAACGGCCCTGCTGGGATGTGCGACGGCCTTGGTCGGTCCTCGCCCCAGCAGGTGATATCTCCGCTCGCGCGAACAGCGCACACATAGCGCTGGCCGACCGCGATCGACGAATACGAATCGTCGTCCCGATGCGGAATATTGCGGCCGGACCAGCAGACCAGATCACCAGATACCCGAATGCCGCACGCGCCCCACGTCCCTGAGGCGATGGATTCGAAGGGACCGGCGGGCAGCTTCTTGTGCGCGTGGTAACTATCCGGCCAGCACGCCAGCTCGCGGTCCTGGCGGAGCGCGCACGTGTGATAGCGGCCAGCTTCGATGGCGATGAATGGCCCCGGGATGGGCTCAGCTTGGCCGGATTCGTTGTTGCCCCAGCAGACGGCTTCGCCGTTGATGTCCAGGGCGCAAGTGTGTTCCTCGCTGGCGGAGACCGCAGTGAATGATCCCCTCGGCGCCTCCGTTCTGCCGAGATCATCCGATCCCCAGCAGACCACTGGCCCTTCGAAGCGAACCGCGCATACGTGATAGGTGCCAGCGTCGATGTCGCGGAATCTGCCGCTCGGTGCCGACGCCGATCCAAACCAATCAGAACCCCAACACTCAATGGACCAGTCGTCTCGCAGCGCGCAGCCGAAGCTCCAGCCCAACGTCACCTTCACGTAGGCAGGTTTCTGCGGGTCCGTCGCAGACTCAGATGCCTCGTCGTGCGCGGCACTGACCTCTGTGACAGCTGAAGCGTCGTCGCCTGCGGCTCGCCGCAAAGGACCGTCCGTTGTGACCAAGCTCTCCGTCGGCGCGTCGATTTCGGGTTGCGTTGAGGCTGTCGCGCGTGACGGCTCGGGCTCTGGCAGAGCATCAGGTGCATCGGCTGCGCAGCCGGTCGCCAGAGCAATCGCCAAGCAGGCTGCACCAAGCCTCCTGCAACTCAGGTGAGCTGCCAGAGGTCGTCGCCGGGTCATCGCTGATTCGCTCACGGCCCCGTGGACTGACCGATGCTGTTGGAACCCCAACAGGCGATGGTTCCCTCTGTGCGCACGGCACATGAATGTGACCAGGCCGACGAGACAGCCACGAATGTGCCCTCAGGGGCGGCTGTCTGCCAGAGGTCGTTCTCGCCCACGCACGAAATCGTTCCGTCCTCATGCAATCCGCAGAAGAACTGGATGCCAGCGGTGATGTCGATGTAGGGGCGATCGGGTTCGTAGTCGAACACCGGGCTGTTCCAGCCCCAGCACGACACCATGCCATCAGTCCGCAGCCCGCAACTCATCTGGTCCGCCGTTGCGATCGCGCGGAACTTTCCGTCAGGCGAATCTGCCGCACCGACGGCGTAGTTGACGTACTCGCCGCCCCAGCACTCGACCGAACCGTCGAAGCGCAGGCCGCAGCTATGCCTGCCGCCGGCAGACACATCAGTGAAGATGCCAAAGGGAGCACTGGCCTGATTCGTCCAGTTGTCACCCCAGCACTCGATGAATCCGTTGCGCAAGAGACCGCACACGTACCTGTCGGCAGCGCTCAACTTGGTGTACAGGCCCGGCAACGGTCTCGCTTGGTCTCCTTCGTTACGTCCCCAGCATCGCGGCATCCCATCCACCAGGAGGCCACAGGTGAAGCCCGGTCCTGCCGCTACTGCGATGAAGTACTCTTCGGGCGCTTGGAGCTGGCCGTAGCGCTTGGCACCCCAGCAGCGGATGCGCCCGTCTGCACGCAATCCACATCCATGGCTGCCGCTGACCGCGACATCGACATACGGCACGAACGGCTCGGCGACGCCATGACCGTCATCATCCCGGTCCGTCGGCTCCGGAGTGTCGATCTCGCCGTACAGGTTGTCGCCCCAGCATTCGATCGTGCTGTCGGAGTGCAGACCACACGAATGGCCGTCGCCGATGGAAATGTGGGAATAGCTGCCCGGCGGCACATCAGTCTGCGTGAAGTTGCCGTCACGGGAGCACCCGTCGCGGAACAATCCGTAATGGCAGAAGTAGTCGATGCCGTTTCTCGTCTCCGTGTAGGTACCTGCAGCGTTTCGCGATGCCTGATAGCGGCCGGCCCCCCAGCATTCCGCAGAGTCGTCCACACGTACGCCGCAGGAGTGCCACGTCTCGACCGACACCGACGTGAACTCCGCGCGCGGCGGGTTTGCCTGGCCGTGATCAACCGGTGCCTCGCCCGCGTTGCAGACCATCACCGTATGACCCAGCCATGTCCGGTCGTAGCGAGCCAGCGGATCAACGCCCTCCCACGATTTCGCCGCCTCCGAGCACACCTCTAGGCCCCAGCAGTCGAGTTCACTGCTGTCGCGAAGGCCGCACGCGTGGGTGTTCGAAACGCTGATTTGGGTGAAGGGTCCTGGCGGCGGTTCATTGAGGCCGTACCAGTTGGCACCCCAGCACTCAACTGAGCCGGAGCGACGCAGCCCACATGACGTGAGTGATCCCGTGTCGAGCGCTGTGAATGCTCCCGGCGGAGGATCCAACCGGTCGAGGATGTCCCACCCCCAGCACTCGATAGTTCCGTTGAGGCGCAGGGCGCACGTGTGATCATCGGCCGCTGACACGGCAATGAACTGTCCGACCGGAGCGTCGGCGCGTCCGTAGATGTTGGAACCCCAGCACGCGAGATCGCCCTCGGTACTCACTGCGCAGGTGTGATCGGCACCAGCGGAGATCTGAACGAAGGTTCCCGGAGGCACCTCAAGTTGATTGAGGCCGTTGTGTCCCCAGCACACCAGTTCGCCATCGAGCGTGATCGCGCAGGTGTGATCGCCGCCAGCCGCGACAGCAAGGAATTGCTCCTGGCTGCGTCTGCTTCGGGTGCCGTCGGACAGCACGACGCCCCGGGCCGACGCCTCGTTGTTCACCCGCTCCTCGACTGGCCGCGTGCGCTCAACTGCGGGACCTGGCCGAATGATCTCCTTGTACTCGGACTCGTCGGCGATGTCCCTCGGATCCGGACCGGGACGAGCGAATTCGGCGAGGACCGTCGGCTGCGGCGTCGATGGTGCACTCTCTTCGACGAGGTCTTCTGCCGTCGGAACGCTCGCCGTAGCGGCTGCAGCACTTGTAGCGCTCGCCGACTCGCGGAGCTGACCCGGTTCCTGCTCGATCGCACAACCGCTCGCGACGAGAATCCAGACTGCGGCGACCGATCGGCGGACTCGCCGTGAGAACGCTGCACGAAGCAGCGGCTCACGACCCGTTCTCACGAATCGGGATCATAACTTTCGCCAATTCGCATCATGATTTGCCACAGTGAAGGACGTTGTGGGCGTGATGCGAACCGGGCTTTAGTGCGGGTCCTGTTGAGAGTGGGTGGACCGCTGCCGCCACAAGACGACTGACACAGAATCGAACGCTCCTTAGAAGGTTGGGGCGGCTCGCTAGTCTGCACCCCGTGTCACGCCCGACTCGCGAGGAGCAGATGCCGCCTGACGGCAAGATCACTGAACTCGCGCCGGACGTGCGCCGGCTGCAGTTGCCGATGTCCATGCCCGGTCTCGGGCATGTGAACTGCTACATCCTCGACGACGATCGCGGCGCCGCCCTCGTCGATCCCGGCCTGCCGGGCCCGGCCAACTGGAAAGCGCTCATGGCGGGGCTGGCCGAAGCCGAAGTGCCGCCCGAGCGCATCCACTCGATCATCGTCACCCACAGCCATCCGGATCACTTCGGGGCGGCAGGCCGTTTCGTCCGCGAGTACGGCGCCGATCTGGTGACCCATCGCACGTTCCGGCTGTGGTGGGACACCGCCGATGAAGACGAGGAAGCCCTGGAGCAGGTGTCGTCCGACGGGGAGAACAACGAGCTCGTGGCCGACCCCGTGCATGGCGGGCGCGACACCGGACCGGGCGGCCCCACGCCTTGGGGCGGCCAGCGCTACAAGATGCCCATCCGGGCCAAGCTCGGCTACTGGGCGATGCGCAACGGGTGGGGCGGACGCTGGTTCGCCACCCCTCAGCCGACGCACCACGTCGAAGACGCCGACCGGATCAAGCTGGCGCGGCGCGAGTTCGTGGCAGTGCACACACCCGGGCACACCATCGACCACCTGTGCCTGTTCGATCCCGAGGGCGGGCTGATGATCTGCGGCGACCATGTCCTGCCCACGATCACACCGCACATCTCGGGGATCACCACGGCGCGTGACCCGCTGAAGGACTTCTTCACCAGCCTCGACCGGGTTGCCAGCTTCGACGGCGTCACCATGGGCTTGCCGGCCCATGGCCAGCCGTTCACCGACCTGTCGGGACGGGTGGAGGACATCAAGCGTCACCACAACGAGCGCCTGGACCTGCTTCGCACCTCCTCGGACCGGCTCGGCCGAGCCCCCGTGCAGGACTACATGAAGCAGCTGTTCAAGGAGCGTTCGTGGGGCCCGATGGCCGAGTCGGAGACGTTCGCTCACTTGGAGCATCTGCGCTACATCGGCGAAGTCAGCGTCTCCCGGCGGGCCGACGACGTCCTCGAATACGAGTTCGACTGAAAATAACTTGACACGGCATGCCGCTACGTGGTGCTGTTGGCGCCGCTGCGGCCTATCGTCGGGTATCCGCAGCTGGCCACCAGCCCCGACCTTTCGCCCGATTGGATCCCCAATGTTCGACCACGGCGCCTACACCACAGCGCGTGCCTACGGGTATCGCGTACGGGTGCCGGCAACTGGCGTGCGCTGTTGGCGGCCCGTCACGCGCATGCGGGAGCGCGGCACGGCCATCGGTCGGCTCGCGGCAGTGGGTCCCATGCCGGTCATGTTCCAGCATGCGGTGCGCGGTCACGGTGCCAACCCGACGGCAACGACCAAGCGTCACCGCCTGCGGCCTTCGGAGTATCTGATGTAGTCCACTGAGACACCAGAACTCTCCGAACGGCCGCTGGGACAACCCGGCGGCCGTTTTGCGTTTCCGGTGCACGCACCGACACCACTGCCCTTGAACCACAACCGCTTCGCAACCCACACCACACAGGAGAAAGCTCATGCTGGAACTGGTCATCGACAACACCGACAGCACAGCGGCCCTCACCAATGAGGGCTGGCGCACACGGGGTCGCTGCCGCGATCTCGTGGGCACCCTGACGCCGCTGTTCTTCTCGGAGAACTTCTACGAGATCGCCCGCGCCAAGGCCATCTGCGCGGCATGCCCGGTGGTGAGCGAGTGCTTCGACGCCGCCAAGGCACGCCACGAGCCATGGGGCGTGTGGGGCGGCGAACTCTTCGAGAACGGGCGCGTCTGCAGGGACAAACGCCCGCGCGGCCGGCCGCCCAGAAGCGGTCACCCGCAATTCGTGATCGAGGAGGTGCCGCTGCCTCCCGACTTGGCCCGCGCCTGAGTCTTCCCCTGCTCAGGCGCGTCCTCCGAGTGGACCCGGCCCCTGCGGCGGGTCCCTCCGCCGGGTCTGCCGACCCCTCCGGCAAACCCGGCACCCAAGGCCTGCACTGCCCCCGCAGGCCTCATCAAGACGGCCCGCCCCGGTGAACTGAGGCTGCCCGAAATGGGCGGCTGGCAGCCCCGGGGCGGGCCGTCGAGCGGTGATGCGAAGCAGCCATCGGCGATCGTCGGCGCGGCCCCATTTGCCGCTGCCGTCCTGAATCCGTCGCCGCAAATGGCGCAAGTAGCCTCGCCTCTGCATGGACTCACCGGGCGGCGCACGCTGGCGGGCACAGCTCAGGGGCTGGCGCGGCGGGCTGTTCGCCCTGCTCGGCCTCTACGCGCTCGGGGCGACGGTGTTCCTGCTGGCCGGCGGAGGTCAGCCCGCCATGACCTCGCTGGTGGCGATGGAAGCCGAGGTCGAAGGCGGGGATGCTGCAGCGAATGCCAGCCAGGTCAGCTCAGTCGACTCGGCCAGTGCCGAAGGGGCTGTGCCTGATGGGGACGGATCGGATGCCGCAGCCACCGCAGCGTCAGAACTGCCTCCGGACTGCAACGACATCGACCCCGTCGAGCACGACGTGGATCCGGGCCTGACCGGCGTGCATGCGTTGGGGTTCGTGACGCTCGAGGAGCAACCGGCAGCATTCGCCGGGTATGAGGGCTGCCCCCTCATCGTGAATTTCTTCGCGTCGTGGTGCGTGCCCTGTGTCACCGAGATGCCCGACTTCGAACGCTTCTGGAATGATCACGGCACGCAGGTTGCCGTGCTGGGTCTGGCGGCCAATGATCGGCTGGAAGACGCCATTGCTACCGTGGCCGACCGCGGCGTGACCTACCCCACCGGGCTCGACGAGGGCGAGCTGTTCATCGACTTCGGCGGGCTGGGCATGCCCACCACGGTGTTCGTGTCGCCCGAAGGCCAGATTCTCGAGACACACAGCGGCCTGCTCACCCTCGAAGACATCACCACCCGAGCAGAGGAGCACTTCGGACTATGAGGACAAAGCGACAGCACAGCGGGCCATGAACAGCGCTCGACTCACCTTCGCTTTCACCGCTGGCATCGTGGCCACGGTGAACCCGTGCGGCTTCGCCATGCTGCCCGCGTACCTGTCGTTCTTCTTGGGCATCGACCGCCGCGCCAGCGAGGGCAGCTCTCGCGCCGGCGTCGGGCGGGCACTCGCCACCGGCGCCGTCGTCACTGCCGGCATTGTCGTGGTGTTCGGCATCGTTGGCATCGCGCTGTCGGCGGGTCTGAGCGCCCTGCGCGACTACGTGCCGTGGGCAGCCATCGTGATCGGTGTCGGCCTCATCGCACTCGGCGTCGCCATCCTCGCCGGCTTTCGCCTGACGGCATACCTGCCCAAGTTCGAGCGAGGCGCCTCAGGGCGGGACGTGCGCTCGCTGTTCCTGTTCGGCGTCAGCTATGCGGTGGCGTCGGTGTCATGCGGGCTGGCGACCTTCCTGGTGGTGGTCACCGCCTCGGCCGGCGACGACAGCTTCGTCGGCGGCATCGTGTCGTTCGTCCTGTATGCGCTCGGCATGGGTCTGGTGCTCACCTCGCTGGCCGTCAGCCTGGCGCTGGCTCGCGGCTGGCTGCTGAGCAAGCTCCGCGTGCTCATGCGCTACACCGACAACATCGCTGCAGCGCTGATGATCGCCGCGGGCTTCTTCACCATCTGGTACTGGATCGTCGATCTGACCGACCGCAGCGGCGACGGGCTGGTGGTGACGGTCGAACGGTGGAGCAGCAGCCTGAGCAACTGGGTCGCCTCAGTCGGCGGGCTGCGGCTGGGTCTCGTGATGAGCATCGTGCTCGCCATCGGCGGCATGGCCATGCTCGTGTCCGGTCGCGGTGGCGACGACTCAGCGGCATCGGACCACGCCGACGAACCCTCCGGGCCCGACCAAGCGGGCAGTGCCGTTGAGGTGCTGAACTAAGCCACCGTGGCACTGCACCTGAAGGACCGCACGCTCCTCGACGCTGAGCGGCCATTTGCCGAGCTGCTCGGCCGGCCAGGTGTGACCGAGGTGCTGCGACTCCGTTCGCGATTCGGATTCATGGCCTTTCACGGCGGGTGGCTCGAAGAGGTCACCGATGACATCGCCGCGGCGGCCGCCGAGCGCAGCGGCGCCTCGGTGTACGCGTGCCTGCAGGGTCCCGACGATCAGTGGCACCTGCCCAGCCACTGCTTCGATCCCGCAGATTCGCCTGTGCTGCGCGAGTTCCTCGACCACGTCGACGTCGTCGTGGCCGTCCACGGCTTCGGCAGCCCCCGCCTATTGCGGGCAGTGCTGCTGGGCGGGCGCAATCGGACGCTCGCGGCCCACGTCGCGGTGCACCTGATCGGGCGGCTGCCCCACTACGAGGTCCTTCACCGTCTCGACGAGATCCCCAAGACATTGGCCGGCCAGCACCCGCGCAACCCGTGCAACCTGCCCCGCAACGGCGGCGTCCAGATCGAGCTGCCGCCGCGCATCCGCGGCAAGAGCCCGATGTGGACAGGATTCCGCGGTCCCGGACGGGTGCCCCATCACGAGGCACTCATCGAAGGTCTAACGGCCGCGGCCCGTGCGTGGCCGCAGACCAGCGCCGCAGCCAGCGACGGTCGTGCGCCGGAGCCCGCGACATCGGCAGCGGGTTGAGCCCTCGCCACCAGGCGACGTGGAGATGAGGCTGCGCATCGTTGCGACGGTCGCCATTGCGGGCGTTGCCGGCGCGGCTGTCCGATGGGCTCTGACGACAGGACTTGACAGCGAGTGGGCGCTGTTCGTGGCCAACGTGGTCGGCTGCAGCGTGGTCGGCTGGGCGACCGGTCGTCGCGAGCGAGCCCGGCACCGCAGGCCAGCTGGGGCGGGCACCGGAAGCGTGGGCCGAAACGATGCCGGCCCCTCGGTTGGTCTGACGATCGGCTTCTGCGGGGCACTGACCAGCATGTCGGCGCTGGCGCTGCAGCTCGCGAGGCATCTCGACCATGGCCGCGTCGCAACGGCAGGAGCGTGGCTCGGGCTGACGATTGCGGCCTGCACAGCGGCATTTGTCGCGAGCCGCTGCGCCGTACTCGTCTACGCGAGGCGGCCATGACGACGCTGATCGTGGCCGTGGGTTTCGGCGTGGCCGCCGCGGCGGGCACGGTGATGCGCTGGAGAATCAGCACCGCGCTCGGACCAGGTGGAACGATGCTCATCAACATCGCCGGCGCTTTCGCACTCGGGCTGCTCGCGAGCACATCGAGCGCTGCGGCAACCGTCCTGGGCACTGCGGGCCTCGGCGCCCTCACCACCGTCTCGGGGATCCTTCCCGAGTCAGCTCGACTTTCCCGCGCCAGCCCGCTGCTGGCCTTCGGCTACATCTCCCTGACGATCACCGGCGCCACCGCCGCGGCCACCGCCGGCCTCGCTCTCACCTGACACTCGTCGACCAGCTTCAACGAGTCGTGCGGGCGGTGTCTCATTGAACTTCACTCAACTAGTGCTCCTGCCTCACACATAGATTGAGCTGCGTGCCAAGCGCTGTCGGCCACGATGAGACCGGCGAAACGTCAGACGAGCCAGATTCAGCGAAGCCGACGTGGCGTCCGCTCACCGTCCTTCTTGCCGTCGCCATCGTGGCCCTCTTGGTCGGGGCCACGTACTTGGTCGCGGGAGGCGACGCGTTCGAGATCTGGGATTCCACACCAGACACCTGTGCTGTCGAAGCTCAGGCCAGCTCAGTCGGAACGATCGCGCCGCCGGTAGCGAGCCAGACCCTGTCAACTGAACCAATCCTGCAGTGGAGACGAGTCGAGCCGCCCGTCGATGATCCCTCTGCGTATGCCTACTCGGACTTGCACAGCACTGACGACGGACGTGTTGCAGTCATCGTCGACGAAGACGGCGGACACCGGCTCGAGTTAACGGCTGACGGCGTCGAATGGGAGGCACACCCGCTCCCCCAGGGAGTCGATCCGCGACATGTGCACATCTCAAGTGACCGCTGGATCATCGTCGAGCGAGCGCTCGATGACAGCGGCACAGGAGCTGGCAGCTTCGCATTCCCCCGCGTGCTTCTCTCGAATGATCGCGGAGCTACATGGACCGAGGTGCCGCTCGATCCGGGGACGCCGCTCTTCTTCGAGGACGGCTACATGGGCACGATCGGATTACATGTCGCGGCGGATCGAGTGTTGCTCGTTTCATACATCTGGCCCTACCCGCAGTTCGCCGAACTGATCGCCGATCGAGGATTCATTGACAGCACCAATGACATCGAGCACTTGGGTCTCGGAACCCACAGCACGACCATGTGGATGCGTGCGGACGAGTCTGGCGAAGATGCCCCGGTCATTGAGATTTCGCACGATGAACTTGGGCTCTCCCCCAGACAAGAGTTGCTTCTGAATCGGTGGGTGGCGGCCGTGACCTCGGGGCCAGACGGGTATGTCCGCACGTACTCGGGGGACGCAAATGGTCTCTCGGTGACCGGCGACTTTGACTTTGATGCCGATCTCGTCAGCAGCGTCGGGACCCGCGACGGCTTCGTGCTGAGCCTCGGCGAGCGTCAGGGAGAATCTCGCCTATTCGCGTCGGCGGACGGACGGGAGTGGAGCGAAGTTGAGGTCGACCCGCCAATTCGAACCCACCTCGCTGGCGCTCGCGGCGGCGACACCGTGTGGGCAGTGATCTTCGGCGACGAGTCGTCGACCTCATTTGCTTCCTTCCGTTGCGGACAAGCACCTCGAACCGCGGCAGTGCTCGAAGGCCTTGCCATTTTGAGGCCACACGACCCGGGGCTTGCGGTCGGCGCTAGCGGGCTGTCGGTGACCGTTCCCATTCGATCTGAGAGGTCGACGTACCCAGACCGGCTGGGTTGGTCGGCCGACGGGATCGTCTGGGACTGGCAAACCGCAGTCGACGCATTCGGGTTCGAGCCCAACAGGATCCGGATAGCCGTGGGCGATGGCTTCGTGCTCGCCAACGTGTACGGCCGATTCACTGAAGACCACGGGTGGTTCGTGGCCGAGGTGCCGTGATTCCGAGAGGCGAGGGGCCCGAGGCACCGCAGCCGAGGAGACAGACGGGGCGTCCGCTCACCGTCCTAGGTGCCGTCGCCATCGTCGCCATCGTGGTCGGGGCCGCATACCTGGTGGCGGGCGACGACCCATTCGATCTTTGGGACTCCACACCCGACGCTTGTGAGGTCGAGAGTTCGTCCGAGTCTTTCGATATCGCCGCGGCGCGGGCCGTACGTCAGGTGCTGTCGCCCGAGCCGGTGCTGCGGTGGACACCGGTCTCACTTCCGGTGGAAGCGGGCGTCGAAACCGAGATCATCTCGTCAGCGTCGACGCCACCAGATGGGCTGGTCTACATCCTCGCAACTGAAAAAGACCGGGTTCGCCTGCTGGCGACCGTCGATGGCGTCGAATGGAACGAGCTGCCGCTGCCCGCCGACGTTCACCCCGAGTTCTTCCGGAGGAGTGATGAACACTGGGTGATTGCCGGTCCGGCGACCGATCGCGGCAGCGACGACGGCGACGACGTTTCTTCCGGCCGTTTTCTCGAGCCACTGGAACTTCCACTCGACCGCGTGGTCGTTTCCGACGACGGCGGAGAGAGCTGGGCGGAAGTGCCCGTCGACCCGCAGAATCCGCCGATGTGGAGTGACCAGCACCTCCCCACGCTCGATCTATTGGTTTCGGGAGAGCAGATCGCGTTGGTCACGCTTGTACGACCCGTGATGCATCTCGACGAGGTCCTCGCTGATCGCGGCCTCCTTCAAGCGAATGAAGATGCCGGCGTCGTCGGTTTCGAAGATGGCGAAGTGGTCGTAGGGATCCGTGAGGCAGGCTCCCTCAGGGCCTCGGACATCTCCGGGTCCGCGAGGATCCTGAGATTGCCGCTTGATGATCTCGATCTGACCGAACGCGACCTGGAACTCGTTCATCGCTTTGACCGCATCAATGCTGCCGGTTTGGGCTACGTACGCGTCTATGCCGGCGACCGCGACGGACTCAAGATCGAAGCCGAATTCGACACCGAGATCGTTCGCGGTGTGGCCAGCGAAGACGACTTCGTCCTCGCAGTCGATCGCGATGAAGCGCGTGGATGGCGTTTCCTTGCCTCGGCCGACGGTCGCACTTGGGACGAGATCTACTCGGCCGGCTCGAGCCTCAGCCTTCCCCTCGCGGGTCTCGGTCCTGATGGCAGGGCATTGGCGGTGGTCGGACACTCGCGCCAGGCGCAGACGGTGCTGACCCTTGGCTGCGGCCAACCGCCGATGCCGGTGGCCGCGTTCGAACTGCCCGAACCCAACGGCTCTTGGGTTTCCGAGCTCGTTGTCAGCGGGGGACCAGCCGGCCTTGTGGCCATTCAGAAATCGGAGAAAATCGAATTCCCTGATACAGAAATTGCCGAGCAAAAAGGCAGGCCAACAGAGACAGAGACCATCGACGAGAAACGCAGAGAAGGCAGCGCGTCTTGGTCGCCGGATGGCGACACGTGGAGCATGCTGGACACACAAGATGCATTCGGCGTCGACTTGGCGTCATCGACCATCCGATTTGCTGTCGGCGGCGATTTTGTGCTGGCGAGAGTCAAGGCCCGGGAGATGAACTCCGCCTGGTACGTCGCCGAAGTGCCGTGACGTTTGATGCTGGCGGGGACTAGGCGGGAGCGGGGATCTCGGTGAAGTTGAGCCAGGGGTGGAGCACTTCTGGCACCGCAATGGAGCCGTCGGGGCGCTGGTGGTTCTCCATGATGAACACGAGCGCGCGGCCGACGGCGCATGCGGTGCCGTTCAGGGTGTGGACCAGCCCGTGGCCGTCGTCGTCGAACCAGCGTGTGCCGAGGCGTCGGGCCGAGTAGTCGGTGTAGTTCGAGCACGAGGTGATTTCGCGGTAGGCCCGCTCTGACGGCAGCCACACCTCGAGGTCGTACTTCTTCGCTGCCGCGGCACCCAGGTCACCCGCTGCCACGTTGATGACGCGATAGGGCAGGTCGAGCGAGCTGACGATCTCCTCCTGGATGGCCCGCAGGGACTCCAGTTCATCCCAGCTCGTTTCCGAGTCGCAGAATGAGAACATCTCGACCTTGTCGAACTGGTGCACCCGGAAGATGCCGCGGGTGTCCTTGCCGTAGGTGCCGGCCTCTCGCCGGAAGCACGATGAGAATCCGGCATAGCGCAGCGGTAATTCGGCCCGGTCGAGCCGCTCGCCCCGGTGCAGGCCCGCCAGCGCCACCTCGGAGGTGCCGATCAGGAACAAGTCGTCGCCGTCGATCTCGTACACCTGGTGGCGGTCGGCGGGGAAGAACCCGGCCTCCACCATCATCTCCGCACGCACGAGCACCGGCGGGACCACCGGCACGAAGCCGTTGCGCTCCAGCAGGTCCATCGTCCACTGCACGAGGGCGAACTCCAGCCGGACCGCTGGGCCCTTGAGATAGGCGAAACGCGAGCCGCTGTTGCGGGCCCCGCTCTCGGAGTCGACCAAGCCGGCCAGCGCGCCGATCTCGGCGTGGTCGTGGGCGGGCGGTTGGCCTCGCTCCCCCACCTCGTGGACCGTCTCAAAGTGCTCCTCGCCACCAGACGGCACATCGACCGCGGCGGGATTGGGAACCTGCAGCGCCAGCTCGGTTCGTCGCTCAGCGGTCTCCCGCTCGGAGACCTCGAGACGTTCCACATCTTCCTTGAGGCGGGCAGCCTCAGCGATCTTCGCTGGACGCTCGTCGGGCGACGCCCGGCCGATCTCGCGCGATGCGGCGTTCTGCGCCGCGCGTGCCTGCTCGGCCTGGTGGGTGACTGCCCGCCATGCCTCGTCGGCCGCGAGCACCTCGTCGATGAACTCCGGCGACGCGCCCTTGCGCGCAGCGCCGTCTCGATATGCGGCGTCGTCTCGAAGCCGGCGCAGATCGATCACGCCGGGTGAAGCTACCGGCGTCTGGGGCCCGCGCCGGGTTTGCCGGTGCTTGCGCACTTGCTCGGCGCCCGCAAGCATCGCCAGATGCCAGATCACGCGCCGGCCCCAGACCGGCACCTCCGCTTTGAAGCTTCTGACACGCCCCCGCTGCCGCTCACGGCCGGGCTGGGCCTGCAGTTCGCCATCCTGGCCATCGCCGGCATCGTGCTGACGCCTGCCATCGTTGTCCGAGCCGCCGATGGCACAGACGAGTACCTGGCGTGGGCCGTGTTTGCCGCCGCGGCGATCAGCGGCGTCAGCACGATCCTGCAGGCGGTCCGCTTCGGACGCATCGGCGCCGGTTACGTGCTGCTGATGGGCACCTCCGGCGCCTTCATCGCGGTCTGCGTCACAGCGCTCACCGACGGCGGGCCGGGGCTCTTGGCCACCTTGGTCGTGGCCTCGTCGCTGTTCCAGTTCCTGCTGGCTGCGAAGCTCTCGCTGTTCCGGCGCCTGTTTACACCGACTGTGGCCGGCACTGTGGTCATGCTCATCGCGGTCTCGGTGATGCCGCTCATCTTCGACATGGTGGCTGCCTCTCCCGAAGACGCTGCCGCAGCGAGTGCGCCCGTCAGCGCCCTCGTGGCTGTCGGCGTCATTGTCGTGATCGCGCTGAAGGCCCGCGGGAGCCTCCGCCTGTGGGCGCCGGTGATCGGCATCGTGGTCGGATCAGTCATCGCGGCGTTCTTCGGGCTCTACGACTTCGACCGGATCGCCGAGGCGGGCTGGATCGGACTGCCCGACGGCGGCTGGCCCGGTTTCGACTTCACATTCGGGTCCCAGTTCTGGATCCTCTTGCCTGGTTTCATATTCGCCACCCTCATCGGCGCCATCGAGACCATCGGCGACTCGGTGGCCATCCAGCGGGTGTCGTGGCGCCGGCCCCGCGCCGTCGACTACCGGGCAGTGCAGGGCGCCGTCGCCGCCGATGGCACCGGCAACCTGCTGTCAGGACTGGCCGGCACGGTGCCGAACACCACCTATTCCATGAGCATCTCGGTCACGGAGCTGACCGGTGTGGCTGCTCGCCGGGTGGGCGTGGCCATCGGCGGCTTCTTCATCGTGATGGCCTTTGTGCCGAAGGCGCTGGCCGTCGTGATGGCGGTGCCTGACGCTGTCGTCGCGGCCTACGCAACGATCCTGCTGGCGATGCTGTTCGTGACCGGCATGCAGATCGTGGTCGCGGACGCGACCGACTACCGCAAGGGGCTGATCGCGGGATTCTCGTTCTGGATCGGCGTGGGCTTCCAGAATGGCGTGATCTTCCCGGCGTATCTCGACGGCTTCGCGGGCGGATTCCTCAACAACGGCATGACGGCCGGCGGGCTGACGGCGATAGTCCTGACGCTGTTCACCGAGGTCGCCCAAGCACGCCCCAAACGGCTCCGCTGCGAGCTGGCAACGTCGTCACTGCCGCAGATTCGGGTGTTCTTGGGCCGCTTCGCCGACAGCAATGGCTGGAGTCGGGCGATGGCGGATCGCCTCGACACGGTGGCCGAAGAATCGCTGTTGACGCTGACCGATGCCGGGAAGCCAGCTAGCGCCGGCGAGACTCGCGCGCTGCGGTTGACATTGAGCAAGCAGGACGGCCGTGCCGTACTCGAGTTCGTGGCCGCGGCGAGCGAAGAGAACATCGAGGACCGGCTCGCTGTGCTGGATTCGCAGAGCGTCGAGCGGCCAGTCGAACGGGACCTCTCACTTCGGATGCTGCAGCATCACGCCGCATCGGTGCATCATCAGCAATATCACGAGGTGGATATCGTGACCGTCCACGTTGACGTGCCCGATCCAAGAGGCTGAGCCCCGGGCCCGCGCAGGCACCGCAGGGGGACGCTCCCATGAACGAACCGTCCTACGACGTCGTCTGGCCCGGAGCGCCGTCAGGCATCGAGCGACGGGAGCTGGCACCGAGGCTCGATACGTTGGCCGGCAAGCGGATCGGGTTCCTGTGGGACTACCTGTTCCGCGGCGATGAGCTGTTCCCGATTCTCGAGCGCGAGCTCGCTGCCCGCTACGAGGGCGTGACGTTCGTGGGCTACGAGACATTCGGCAACACCCACGGCGGCGACGAGGCCGCGGTCATCGACCGCCTGCCTGACTCGCTGCGTTCGCGAGCTGTTGACGCCGTGGTGTCGGGCATGGGCTGCTGAGGCAGCTGCACGCCCGCCGTGGCGCGGGCAGCAGTCGCATCCGAAGCCGCAGGGGTGCCGTCGGTCTCGATCGTGTGCGAGAGCTTCGACGGCCAGGCCGCCGCGACCGCAAAGGGGCACGGATTCGAGCAGCTCCCGCTGGCGATCACCGTGGGCCACGTGGATGCCCAGTCCGCATCGGATATGGAGAGCAACTTCGTCAATCACACCGTGGACGCCATCGTCGCCGGGCTGACCGGAGCATCTGCCGCACGCAACGGGACGAACGGCCGCGTCGCCCGCAGCGATCCGGCCGAGGGCAACGAGCGCTCGCTCGGCCCCTCCACGCTCGACTCAGCATCGCTCAACCCAGCCCCGTACGACACCGTGGCCAGCGGTTCGATCGACGAGATCAACGACGCCTTCGCCGAACGGGGATGGTCCGACGGCCTGCCGATCGTGCCGCCGACGGTGGATCGTGTCGAGCGCTTCCTGGCCGGCACGGGCCTGGACCCCCTGCAATCACTGGGCATTGCCCGAACTACCGGCCGCGACATGACCGTGTGGTCGGTGGCAACCAACGCCGTCATGGCCGGCTGCGAGCCGCGACACCTGGGTGTGCTGCTGGCCGCAGCACGCATCCTGGCCGACCCGCACTATGGCGCAGAGCACTCGGGCAACACCACCGGCGCCGACGCCCTGATGATCCTCGACGGCCCGAATGCGGCAGCGCTGGGCTTCAACTCCGGCGTCGGGGCACTGCGCGACGGTGTGCGCGCCAACACCAGCGTCGGCCGCTGGTTGCGGCTCTACCAGCGCAACGTGTTCGGTTTCACTGCGGCCGAGCACGACAAGTCCACCTTCGGGAACTCGTTCCGCGTGGTGCTGTGCGAAGACGCCACCGCCCTCGCCGACATCGGCTGGGACCCCGTCAGCGCCGAGTTCGGTTTCGGCGCTGACGACGACGTGCTGACCATGGCCCGCTTCAACAGTGGTGCCATCGTCGGCAGCGCGTTCGGTTCCACTCCCGACGAGATCGTGCCGTATCTTGCCGACGGCTTGGCGCGGATCACCGGCTGGGACCTGGGGCACCTGTACGGGCTCGGGCGCATGCACTACCGGCCGCTGCTGGTGCTGTCGCCGATCCTGGCGCGCACCTGCGCAACTTCGGGCTGGACCAAGGCGAACCTGGCCGAGGCGCTCTTCGAGCACGCGCGCATCCCGGCGTGGCGATTCGAGAAGCTCATCGGCGAGTGGACCAACCTGGCGGCAGGCCGTCCCCAGCTCACCGACGTCGTCGCCGCCGGCGATCTGCCGTCGCAGTTCGCCGAATCAGACGATCCCCACCGCCTGGTGCCAATTGTCTCGGAGCCGGCAAAGTTCGTGATCGCGGTCGCAGGCGACGCGAACCGCACAAACGCGTACGTGTTCAGCCACGACGGCCCCCACGGTGACTACACCGCCGCCGCGGTCGAGCAGCTCAGCCTCGACTGACGGCCCGCTCAGCTGCGCGACGTCATGCCCAGCGAAGCTCAGCAGTCGAGGTTGGGACTGAGGTCGCAGCCGGCTGGGTCGGTCCAGAACAGCATTGAGGTGCCCATCGCCGCGTAGACCGCGATAGCGAGCACCAGCCCTCCGACGAACATCCACGTGAACAGCTTGTTGTCGAAGCGCAGGTGCATGAAGTAGGCCACCACGATCTCGAACTTGACGACCATCAGTATCAGCAGCAACGGCACTTCCAGCGGGCCGACCCTGTCATCGAAGAAGTAGATCAGCACTTCGGCCGCCGTGAGCACGGCCAGCAGCAGGGCGACCTTGATGTAGCCCCAGTCGCTCAGGCCGTGGTCATGGTCGTCGTGAGCCTCGTCGGAGGGGTGGATCTCTTCGGATGCGGCTTCGGTGGCGGTGCTCATCGCTGCACTTCCTACGGGATCAGGTACACGACCGCGAAGATCACGATCCAGACGATGTCGACGAAGTGCCAGTACAGGCCGATGATCTCGACGGTCTCTGCTCGCTCAGGACCGATGATCCCTCGATTGATCATCGCCCACAGCGTGACCAGCATGATGATGCCCAGCGACACGTGGACGCCGTGGAAGCCGGTCAGCGTGTAGAAGGCCGACGACGAGATGCTGACGGTGAAGCCGAGGCCTTCCCGGTAGAAGCTCGTGAACTCGTACACCTGGCCGGCGATGAACACGGCACCCTGCGCTGCAGTGGTCAGCAGCCACAGCTTGCAGCGCTCCATCTCGCCCCTGGCGATCGCCGACACCGCGAGCACCATGGTGAGCGAGCTCATCAACAGCACGAACGAACTCACCGAGGTGAACGGGATGTCGAACAGATCGGCCGCTTTCAGCGACCCTTCGCCCGAGAGCGGTTGACGGTTGCGCAGCAACAGGTAGGTCGAGATCAACGCCCCGAAGAGCAGGCAATCCGAACCCAGGAAGGTCCACATCGTCAGCTTCTCGTTGGACAGGCTCGTGGTGGGCGGGATGATCTCGTAGTCGTCCCACTCCGTGCGCGGGTAGGCGATCTGCGGTTCGTCGCCTTCGGCCGGTTCGACGGCGGCCGCTGCGCTGCCGGTCGTGGGGGTGTCAGTCACCGGCGGCCTCCCCGTTTGCGGTGCTGGCGGTCAGCACGCCGTTCCCGTCATCATGGCCGTCGGGGCTGTCGTCATGATTCCCGCCGCCGTGATCATCGTCGTGGTCGCCATGCCCGTCGTGGCCGTGACCGTGACCCGCATCGGGATCGGTGGCCGGCTCAAGGGTCCAACCGAACATGGAACCGACCAGCAACAACAGCCCGATGCCGGCGATCCACAGGTTGTAGATCAGCCCGAACCCGATGAGCGGCATGCCCATCGCCAGCACGATCGGCCAGTACGACGGCGACGGCAGGTGCGGGTGCTGATCGCCGATCTGGGCGATGTCGTTGCCGTAGGCAATCCGTCGCAGCTTGCCGGTTCCGTCGGGCTGGTATTTCTTGTGCCAGAAGTCGTCGACATCGCTCACCACGGGCACGTAGTCGAAATTGTGCTCGGGCACCGGCGAGGGAATGGCCCATTCCAGCGTGCGGCCGTCCCACGGGTCGGCTCCGGCCCCCGGCTCCAAGCCCCGGCGGTAGCGGCCCCACGTGCGGAAGATGTTGACGGCCAGGATCACCATGGCAATGAGCATGAAGAAGTAGCCGATGGTGGCGATCTTGTTCCAGAACTCGAAACCGTCGAATTCCCCATAGACACTGTGGCGCCGGGCCATCCCCTGCAAGCCCACGATGTGCATCGGCCCGAACGTGACGTTGAAGCCCAGGAGCATCAGCCAGAAGTGCCAGCGGCCGAGCCGGTCGTTCAGGTGGTAGCCGAACGCCTTGGGCCACCAGTAGTACATGCCGGCGAACATGCCCATGAGCGCGCCGCCCACGAGCACGTAGTGGAAGTGCGCCACGATGAAGTACGTATCGGTCTGCTGGGTGTCGGCGGGCGCGATCGCATGCATGACGCCGGACAAGCCGCCGATTGTGAACATGGCCACGAGCGACACCGAGAACATCATCGGCACGGTGAAGCGGACCTTGCCCGCCCACATGGTCGCGATCCAGTTCAGGATCTTCACGCCCGTCGGCACCGCAATGAACATGGTGGTCGCCGAGAACGCCGCCACCGAGACCGGCCCCATGCCTGAGGTGAACATGTGGTGCGCCCACACGCCCCATCCCATGAAGCCGATGGCCGCACCCGACAGCACCACGATCGGGTAGCCGAACAGCGGCTTGCGGCTGAACACCGGCAGCGTCTCGGACACCACGCCGAATGCCGGCAGGATCAGGATGTAGACCTCCGGATGGCCGAATATCCAGAACAGGTGCTGCCAGAGCAGCGGGTCGGCGCCCGCGTCGACGTTGAAGAAGTTGGCATCAAAGGTTCGATCGAACGTCAACAGGATCAGCGCCACCGTGATGACCGGCAGGGCGAACACCAGCAGGAACTGCACCACCAGGATCATCCAGGTGAACACCGGCATGCGCAGCAGGCTCATGCCCGGGCAGCGCATGTTGATGATGGTCACCAGCAGGTTGATGGCACCCAGCAGCGAGGCGATGCCGGCAATCTGCAGGCCCAAGGCGTAGAAGTCCATGCCGTGGCCGGGGCTGAAGGACATGCCGGTGTTGGGCGCATAGGCGAACCAGCCGCCGTCGGCGCCGCCGCCCAGGAACCAGCTGAGATTCAGGAAGATGCCGCCGAAGAAGAAGATCCAGAGGCCCAGCGCGTTCATGCGCGGGAAGGCCACGTCCCTGGCGCCTATCTGCAACGGCACGAGATAGTTCGCGAACGCGTTCGCCAGCGGCATGATCACCAGGAAGACCATGGTGACGCCGTGCATGGTGAACAGCTGGTTGTAGAAGTCGGCGCTGATCACCTCGCCGTCGGGCGCCCACAACTGCAGGCGCACCAGCCCGATCTCGAGGCCGCCGATCAGGAACCAGAACAGCGCGAGGGCGCCGTACATGATCCCGATCTTCTTGTGGTCCACCGTGAAGAGCCACTCGCGCCAGCCGGTCGCGTGCGTGGGACGGGCGAAGACGCCGGTACGCGGTGAATCGTCTCCGTGCGAGTCCGGCTCAGCCACCTCGAGCTCGGTGCCCGGTCCAGAGCCGTCCGGAAGATCAGGACTTTCCGGCTGATCGGTGATGATTGCCATCAGGTCGTTCTCCTAGGCCCTGCTCATCAGGGCAGCACCGGCGGGCTGCCGAGGGTTTTCAGGTAGGCCATCAGATTGTCGAGGTCTTGATCGGTCAGCACCTCTGAGAAGTCCAGCATGCCCTGCTGGTTGTCGGCACGAGCGGGCTTCATGTCGGGCGCGTTGCGCACCCACTCACGCAGCTCGGCAATGTTGAGCTTGAGACTTCCGTCGGGATTGCGCAGGTATGCCCCATCGGGCCCGGTCTGGTAGGTCTCGTACAGCGCTCCGGCAAAGGCTGTGCGGCTCATCAGGTTGGTGAGATTCGGTGCGATGCCCGCGAGCAGGTTCGCATTGCCCCCCGCCGCGCTCTCGTAGGCGCCGTCGACGACGTGACAGCTGATGCAGTGGGTCTCGAACAGCGTGGCGCCGGCCGCTTCGGGTGTTTCTTCGGTAGGCAGCGCTTGCGCCGCCGCCTTGCCCGCGAGCTGTTCTTCCACCCAGCGTTCGAAGTCGTCTGGCGTGAGCACGATGGTGCGCATCTGCATGTTGGCGTGGCTCAGCCCGCAGAACTCCACGCACTCGCCGTAGAAGATGCCCGGTTCGTCGGAGCTGATCCGCCAATCGTGAATCCGGCCGGGCACGGCGTCTTTCTTGCCGTTCAGCTGGGGGATCCAGAACGAGTGGATGACGTCGTTGGAGTGGATCTCGAGGTTGATCTCTTCCCCGGTCGGGATGACCAGGTCGTTCGCCGTCACGATGTCGTACTGGCCGTCTTCGTCGAGGTCGTAGCTGAACTGCCACCACCACTGCTGGCCCTCGACCTTGATCGTGCGCCCGTCGCCTTCGTCGGCGAGCGCGAACACCGTCGGCAGCGTGAAGATCGTGAGGAACACCAGCAACGCCGTCGGGATGATCGTCCACGTCAGCTCGGCCTTGCGATTGCCGTGGATCTGCGGCGGCAGGTCATCGGGGTCGTCGGTGGGCTTGGCCCGGAACTTCACGATGATCGCGAAGACTGCGGCAGCCACGAAGATGCCGACGCCGACCGCCATCCAGCCCGACAGGCGCATGAGGAAGTCGATGTCCTGAGCCTCCTGGCCGATCGGCTTGGTGGCATCGAGGCGACCGGTGGCACAGCCCGCTGCCATCGCAGCCAGCAGCGCCAGCGCGAGCAGGCGCCAGCGTCGAGCGAAGCCGGTGCCCATCACTCGTGCCCTCCGTCGGACTCGCTCATCTCGCCCGTTCCGCCGGCGCCGTGATCGTCGGCCTCGCCGTGACCATCGGCTTCGGCGTGGCCGCCATGGTGATGGAACTCACGCTCGCCGATCACGGCCGAGGTGATGCCCGCGACGATGAGCGCAACGCCGCCCAGCACCAGCACGGATGCCGTGACAGCGCGTCGCAGCTGCGGCTTCTCGATCGCGGAGATGAGCAGCAGCGCCACGCCCGCGATCGTGAGCAGGGAGTCGGTCACCAGCCCCACCATGAGCACGCCCATGCCCACCGCCGCCATGATCGGCCAGTACGCCGGGGTCGGTCGGTGCTCGTGCGAGTGCTCCCGGTCGAGCGAGTCGCCGTCGCCCACCGTCAGCGCCAGGGCGAACAGCAGAGCGAAGGCCCCGGCGGCCACGCCCAGCACGATCGTGGCGTACATGACGACGTGACCGGTGCCGTCCATGCCGGTGAGCACGCCCACCGCCACTGCGGCCGCGGCAGCCAGCGCGATGCGCCCGGCGAAGTACCTGCTGGCAATGCCGACCATCGATCCCCTACTTCACCACGTACACGACGTACCAGGTGGCGGCCCACGCAAGTACGGCGAAATCCCAGAAGAAGACCGCTGCGCCCAGCGGCGTGGAACGGTCGCGGCCCACGCTGCCGCCCAGCGAACGGAGCGTCATCAAGCCCAGGTAGAACATCCCCACGATCAAGATGGCCAGCGAAAGCCCGGTGACCGCGAACGCCAGGGTCGCCCATTCGCCCGAGCCGATCTCGAACTCCATGCGGTTCAGGCTGAACATCACCATGTTGAAGAAGGCGAGCCCCATCACCAGGGTGAGCGCCATGCCCACCCAGGTGTGGCCGCGTTCACCGCGGCCGCTGGCCCACACCGCCCAGTGCGCCGTGACAACCGAGACCAGCAGGGTGATGAGCGCGTAGACGAGCTGCGGGTTCGGCACCGATTGGCCGGCGAGCCAGTCGTGTCCGGGGTCGATGCCCGAGGCATGCCGGCGCGCCATGTAGTGGCCCAGTGCCCCGGCGACCGCCATGGCTCCGGCTGCGATGGCGAACCCGGTGCCGACGAGCTGGCTGCGGGGGCGCGGCGGCGGGCCGGGAACGCTGTAGCGCCCCGGCTGCGAAGCTTCGACGAAGCCCGTCGTGTCCGCCATCAGGCCGGCACCTCTTCTGCGTCGCGTTCGGCTGCGGCACCGGTCCCGTTGAGCCCGTTGCCGTTGAGCTCAGCATCGAGCAAAGGGGTTCCCGAGGTGAGTTCCGGCAAAGCCGCAGCAGGGCCGAGCGGTGGCGGCGAGGGCAGCAGCCACTCGGGCGTCAGCCCGTCCCACGGGTCGGCTTCGGTGGCGGCGCCCTTGCGCATGGCCACGCTCACGAGCAGGTTCAGCACCACGAGCGCCACGCCGACCAGCACGATGACGACACCGACGGCGCCGAGCGCCGACAGGCCTTCAGCGCCCGAATCGTCAACCTGATCGGCATAGCGAGTAGTGAGCAGCGGCGCGCCATACACGAACTGCGGCTGCTCGGTGAAGACGCCTGACAGCGTCGGGCCCAGCCACGCCAGGAGAGCACCGCCGCCGATTGCCAGGAGGCTGGCGAACCCGGCAAGCTCAGACAACCGTCGGCCCCAGATCTTGGGCGCCCACCAGTGCAGCGCAGCCAGCCCGCCCAGCAGCCCGGCGCCGTAGATGAGCAGGCTCTGCTGGCCGGTGACCCAGGTGGTGAATCGCAGGGGAGCATTTCCATCGACGCCGCGTCCCGCGATCTGCAGCCAGTCCACGCCGGCGCCGATCAGGCCGACCAGTGCAGCCACTGCAATGAGCGTTCCGGCGCCGAACGCAGCGACCACCGCCGTGTTAGGCCGCGTCAATGACACGGCACCGCTGCGAGGCCGCGGCCGGTTGCGGCTCTGCCACAGCGTGAAGCCCAGCAGCGCCAGCAAGCCCGAGACTCCTGCGAGAGCGCCCGCATACAGGCCGACCAGCACAATGCCCTCGAGGCCGTCGACGATGTCGGCGCCCTCGCCCGTGATGCCGAAGTTGGCCCAGGCGCCGAAGCCGAAGAGCCCGACGAGTCCCATCGTGAAGTAGAGCGCCAGCGGCTCGAAGACCCAGCGGCGTGCGGCAGCCAGCATGATCTCGGCGACCACGCCGAGCACCGGAACCACGTAGATGAACAGCTGCGGCGTGCGGTACATCCAATCGATGCGCGACCAGATGCCGTAGTTGCCGCCGAGAAAGCGCGGGCCGTAGCGGTGCTCGATATAGAGAATGACGATCTGGCCGAGCACTACGCCGAGGCTCACCACGAGCATCGACGCCGTGACGAGCGCCGACCAGGCGAACGGCGGGGTGCGGTCCATGTACATGCCCGGCGCACGCATGGTGAGCGTGGTGACGGCAACACAGATCGCTCCGGTGAGCAGCGAGATCACGAGCCCCGCTAGAGCCAGCAGGTGCAGATCCACCCCGTCCGAGAAGCCGCCGCCGGGACCGCCGTTGGCGATGTACGCCCCGACGAGCACACCTGCAGACACCAGCCAGCCCCAGAACGACAGGGCTGCCGCGCGCCCGAAGGCGATGTTCGGCGCTCCCACCTGCAGCGGCACCACATAGATGGCGATACCCAGGAACAGCGGGATGAGCATGCCGAACACCAAGGCATCCCGGGTGAACGTGAAGACCTGCACAAACGAGTCGGCGTTGAGGACGGTGTGGTCGCTGGACGAGGTCAGGTCGAATCGCACGAGCAGATCTGCGATCGCGCCGGCCAGGGCGAACAGCAGCGAGCAGGCAATAAACAGCCGGCCGATGCGCTTGTGGTCGGCGGTGTTGAGCCAGCCGAACGCCGTCGGGTCTTCTGCCGGGACGGCCCCGGCAGATCCCCCCGAATGCGTCGCTTCGGTAGTGGCATCGGTCATGCGGCGAAGTGATTCCCGAACTCGGCTGGCGGCGCCGCTTTGGGGCGACGCCAACGGGGCACTCTAGCGACCCGCGGCCCCCTCAACCAGATTGTTCGCCCCGCTCCTTCCCGCTCTTGTTCGCTGCGCTCACGGGCCGCTCGGGCCACGGCTTCGCCGAGCGGCTCAGCCTCTGGCTTCATCACCAGCTGAGCCGAACGACCACGTCGACAGCCATGGCCGCGAACAGCAGCCCCAGGTACGCGATCGAGGTGTGGAACACGCGCATCGCGGTCTGGGGCGTCAGCGCCCGCCACAGCGTCACGAGCTGCCATCCGAACGCAGCGCCGCCGGCAAGCGCGACCGCCCAGTACAGGCCTCCGGCGTCGGCTGCCACGGCAAACCACAGCGACAGCGCGATCACCGCGAGGGTGTGCAGCGTCATCTGGACCAGCACCGAGCGCTCGCTGGCCACCGACGGCAGCATCGGCACCTCGGCGGTGTCGTAGTCGTCGGCATAGCGGATGGCGAGCGCCCAGAAATGCGGCGGCGTCCAGAAGAAGACGATCGCGAACGCGATCCAGGCCTCGAGCGACAGCGTGCCGGTCACGGCGGCCCAGCCGACGAGCACCGGCGCAGCGCCGGCCGCTCCGCCGATGACGATGTTCTGGGCCGACGACCGCTTCAGCCACAGCGTGTACACGAACACGTAGAACAGGCACGCAGCCAACGCGAGCAGGGCTGCAAGCAGGTTGGCGCCCCACCACAGAATCCCGAACGCTGCCGCTTCGAGAACCACGCCGTAGATCAACGCAGCGCGCGGTGTCACCGTGCCGACCACCAATGGGCGGTGGGCCGTGCGAGCCATCGTCGCATCGATGTCGCGATCGATGTACATGTTGAAGGTGTTGGCGCCGGCCGCCGACAGCGTGCCGCCGACCACGGTGAACAGCATCAGCGCCACCGACGGCACGCCGCGTTCGGCCACGAACATCGGCGGCACCGTCGTCACCAGCAGCAGCTCGATGATGCGCGGCTTGGTGAGCGCGACGTATCCCCGCAATGTCGATCCACGCAGTGTTGGGCGCAGCGCCGCCAGCATTGCTGTGAGGCTACGAGTCGCCCCTAACGTTTCAGCGTGAATTTGCCGGACCCGTCGCCGCGGGGGCGCAGGCTGAATCCGATGCGCCTGCGAGGGCGCAGGCGGTACGTCACGCCCGAGCGCTTCGCCGTGATCGCGCGCTGGGCCCTCTGGTCGCTCGTGGCGATCGTCGTCACTGGCTCGCTTGTGCGTCTCACCGGCAGCGGCCTGGGATGCAGCGACTGGCCGACCTGCGAGCCCGGCGAGTTCGTGCCCGCGGCCGACTTTCACGGCTGGGTGGAATTCGGCAATCGCATCGTGACCGGCCTGGTGTCGGCGGCCGTTGTTGTGGCTGTCGCTGCGTCTTGGTGGCGGCAACCACGCCGGGGCGACTTGGTGTGGTGGTCGCTGGGCCTGGTGGCCGGCGTGATCTTCCAGATCGGTCTCGGCGCCGTGACCGTGCTGACCCACCTGTCGCCGCCGATCGTGATGTCGCACTTCCTGGCGTCGCAGGTGCTGGTGTCGGCCGCGGTGGTCTTGCAGCATCGAGCGTCGTGGGAGCCGCCGCCCGGCGGCATCGGCGCTGCCCGGCCGCCGGCGCAGGTCCGGACGCTCGCATGGCTGGCCGCGGCGCTCACGGCTGCGGCGCTGTGGACCGGGACGGTGGTGACCGGCACCGGGCCCCACGGCGGTGACGAGCATGTCGAGCGCCTGCAGTACGCCCTGCCGTCGGTGGCCCGCATTCACGGCATCACGGTGGCAGTCCTAGCTGCAGCCACCTTGTTGCTCGCTTTGCGGGTGCGACGGCTGGTCGCGACAACGAGAGGCGAGACAACGGCCGAGCTTGGGCGGCGCATTCGGATCGTGATCGGCGTCATGGCCGTGCAGGCCGCGATCGGGTACGTGCAGTACTTCAATGAGCTGCCGGTGCTGCTTGTGGCGCTGCATGTCGTCGGCGCAACGCTGCTCACCATCACGATGACCCGCTTGGTGCTCGCGGCAGAGACTGGACGGCGCGCCTCAGCAGAGACCGGCGTTGCCGAATCGGTTGGCATCGCGGGCCGCGGCTTCGCAGAATGAACCCGTGAGCCCGACTGCTCCGACTGTCGCACCTCGGCTGGCGAACGCCCCAGCCGTTGCCGACCCCGAAGTTGTCCGCGATCCGACCAGCGAGGACGAGCACAGCACTGACGTGCCGTGGGTGGTGCTGGTTTGGAACGACCCGATCAACTTGATGAGCTATGTCGTGTACGTGTTCCAGAAGCTGTTCGGCTACAGCGAGGCCAAGGCGACCGAGCTGATGCTGGATGTGCACAACAAGGGCCGTGCCGCAGTTGCTTGGGGCTCACGTGAGAAGGCCGAGCTGGATGTCTTCAGGCTCCACGAGTACGGCCTCTGGGCCACCATGCAGAAGGACAACTGAGCTGTGCTCGCGGCGCTGCACCAGCGACTGAGCGACGCTCTGACGGCGGAGGCCCTGTGAGCGGCACACGGTTCGGGGCCCGCGGCTCGCTGGTGAGCGTGCACCTGGCCGACTGGGAGCGGCGGCTGCTGGCCGACATGGTGGGCGAGCTGCGATCCAACCTGCTCGACCACACGCCTGCACGCGACGGCGGCGATGGGCTGGACCCCTCGTTGCGCCGACTGTTCCCGCCTGCCTACCTGAGCGATCCCGACCGCGATGCCGAGTACCAGCGGTTGATGCGCGACGAACTGCTGGCCGAACGCCTCGACCACCTCGATCTGCTCGACGGCACGCTCGCTGCCGACCACCTTGACGACGAGCAAATCACCGCCTGGATGCAGGGCCTGAACGAGCTGCGCCTCGTGCTCGGCACCCAGCTCGACATCTCCGAGGAAGACGATCCCGCCGAGATCGATCCGCACGATCCCGCACAGCGGCCACGGCTGCGCTACCACTACCTCGGCGGGCTGCTCGCCGAACTCATCGACGCCACCACCGCGTAGCCTGAGATGCCCTGCCCCCATCGTCTAGCGGCCTAGGACACCGGCCTTTCACGCCGGCGGCACGGGTTCGAATCCCGTTGGGGGTGCTGGCAATCAGCGGCAGTTTCAGCCACGCCCGGCGAGCGGGAGACGGAGTTCCACCGTGGCGCCGGGGCCATCGGTGTCGATGACAGCAGCAGAGCCGTCGTGACTGCGAGCGACATAGTCGACGATGGACAGCCCGAGGCCGGAGCCGGGTTGAGAACGCGCTTCGGGAGCCCGATAGAACCGCTCGAAGACCGTCTCGCGCAGGGCCGCGGGAATGCCGGGCCCGCGGTCGCGCACGCGGACGCGAGCCTCCCGGTCGGTCGGAGCGACGCTCACCTCGATGGGTTCGCCGTGCGGGGACCACTTCACCGCGTTGTCAACGAGGTTGCCGATCGCTCGCTCGACTAGCGCCGTATTCACAACGACCTCGCACGGCTCCAAAGCGGTCACAAAATCCGTTTCGGTGCGGCGGCGGTGCCGATCCACGACCGACGCTGCTAACTCGGCCAGATCAACCGGTTCCGGTTCGCCCTGTGCCCGCCGATCGGTGGCCAGATCGACGAGCTCGGCTGTCAGCTCGGTGAGCTGGTCCAGCTCGAACTGCACATCGTCGAGCATTCGGCGCCGCTCGTCTGCATCGAGGATCGCCGAGGTCTCATCGGCTTCAGCGCGCACCAGCAATTCGATGTTGGTGCGGATGCTGGTGAGCGGTGTCCGCAGTTCGTGGCCTGCGTCGGTGACCAATCGATGCTGCTGGGCGCGCGACTGCGCCAAGGCCTCCAGCATCGCGTTGAAGCTGCGTGCCAACTCGCCCAGCTCGTCGTCGCGTTCCAGCTCGATCGGCTGGTCCAGATCTTGAGTCTGCGCGACGTTCCGTGCCGCATCGGTGAGCCGCCGCACCGGCCGGATGGCGCGGCCCGCCACCAGGAATCCCAACAATCCGGCTCCCGCGACGCCGATGGCGGCCACAACAGCCAGCGCGTTGCGCAAGCCAGCCACGTTCGCATCCACTTCGTCAAGCGGGCTCGCGACCATCAGCGCCCCGACGGGCGCCACCGGAACCGTCAGCACTCGCAGGCGCACGCCGTCCGCGGACACATCAGTCCGATGGCGGCGAGCCCGGCCATTCGCGACGGCAAGGTCGGCGGGTGCCACGGGCAGCACCTCGTCAGACGCGTACACCACCGCGCCGTTCGGGGCCACGATCTGGACAAGCACATCGCGGGGCACGAATCGTCCGAAGAACTGCACGCCCCGGCGTTCAGGCAGACGTCCACCGCTTGCGACCAGCACGGCGACGCGGTCATCCAGCTTGCGGTCGAGCGCCGACCTAGCCTCCGCGCGGGCAATCCAGAGTGCAACCCCCGAGACTGCCAGCACTCCAACGGCGACCGAGGCTGCCACCAGCAGCCCGAGCCGGGTGCGAAAACTCATGCGGGCCGGAGCACGTAGCCCACGCCGCGCACGGTCTGGATCGGGCTGTGGCCGTCGGAGCCCGCTGCCGCCGCCGCGAGCTTGCGCCGCAGGTAGCCGACGTAGACCTCCAGGGAGTTCGAGGCCAGCGACGCGTCGTAGCCCCACACCGTGTCGTAGATCTCGTCGCGATGCAGGACACGACCGGGGTTGCGCAGGAACAGCTCCAGCAGCCGGTGCTCGGTGTGGGTCAGAGTGACGGGCTCGCCAGCGCAGGTCACCTCGTAGCTGGCGGTGTCGAGCACGATGCCAGCGCACGCCAACCGCTCACCTTCCTCCGGTGAAGAGCTCTCGGCACTCCGGCGCAGCAGCGCCCGCAGTCGAGCCAGCAGCTCGTCGAGCGCGAACGGCTTGGCCAAGTAGTCGTCGGCACCAGCATCGAGCCCTTCCACCCGATCCGCGGTGGTGCCCCGGGCTGTCAGCAGCAGGATCGGCAGGCGGCTCCCGGTGGCGCGCAGGCGACGGCACAGCTCAAAGCCGCCCAGATTCGGCATAGTGGCATCTAGCACCATCACGTCTGCGCGGCCGGCCAGCGCCTCGCCCTCGAGGCCATCGCTGCCTTCGAGCACGTCATAGCCCTCGAGTTGCAAGGCGCGGCGCAATGCCGCTCGAATGCGCTGATCGTCGTCGACGACGGCTACCGCGGGGCTGCTCCGGTTCGGCAGATCAGCACCCATGGCCTCATTCTGGATTGCGGATCATGAGAAACCCATGAGAGTCCGAGCCCGACGGCTTGGCGGCTAGCCGGCGGCGGAGCTGCGGCGGCGCAGGTGGGAGATGGTGAGCGCGGCGCAGGCCTCGCGTTCAGTTTCGTAGCTCAGCGCTCGTACGGCGTCGGCGATGTCCCACCAGGCCACCTCGTCGACCTCGCTCGGGTCGCCCGCCAGCCGCTTGGGCACCTTCGTCGGAGCCATGGCATAGAAGAGCACCAGCTTGGGCACCCCGCTGGCGATCAGGTAGCTGACCGGGTAGGGCGCAGACGTGATCGCGCACCGCACGCCCGTCTCCTCGCGGACCTCCCGCAAAGCCGCCTCCTCCCAGGACTCGCCCCGGTTGAGGTGGCCCTTCGGCAGCGACCAGTCGTCGTACCGCGGCCGGTGCACCACCAGCACGGCACCGTCGTGGCACACCACGCCGCCGGCCGCTCGGTCCACGGGCGCATGGGAATAGCGGCCCCGCTCGATGTGGCGCCGGCGTGCCTTCGCCGTGATCTGCGCGGCAGGAGCCTGGGCCGCCTTCTTGTGGCCCTTCTTCGACGACTTCGCCCCATCGGATGCCACGGTTCGTGTCTAGCGTGTCCACGCTGGCCGGGATGTACATGTCAGGGTTCGGCCGGGTCGACAACGGGGAACAGACATGGACTTGGGAATCTGTATCGCATCGCACATCGGTGATCTCGACTACGTCGAGCGGGCCGAGGAGCTCGGCTACACGCACGCCTGGTTCGCGGACAGCCACATGCTGTGGTCGGACTGCTACGCCACCCTCGCCCTTGCTGCTGAGCGCACCAGCACCATCCAGCTCGGCACCGGCGTATCGGTCTCGGGCACGCGACCCGCTCCGGTGACCGCCGCGTCGATCGCCACGATCAACGCTCTTGCGCCCGGGCGGACCTTTCTCGGCATCGGCACCGGCAACACGGCGATGCGGATCATGGGACACAAGCCGCAGCGCATCGCGGAGTTCGACCAGTACCTAGCAGCGCTGCGACCGCTGCTGCGTGGCGAGGAAGCCGTCCACCATTTCGGCGGCAGCGCGCAGCCGATACGTCACATCATGCCGGACAACGGGTTCGTCAACTTCGACGACGAGATCCCGCTGTACGTGTCGGGATTCGGGCCGCGCTCGCTGGGGCTGGCGGGTCGCTACGGCGACGGCGCAGTGCTCTCGGTGCCGCCTGACGGCTCGGCCACGGCGCGCGTCTGGGAGTACATCGAAGAGGGTGCGGCGGCCGGCGGTCGCACGATCGACCGAGCCGATTACCTGATGTGCTCGCTCACCACGATCGTCATCCTCGACGACGGCGAAACGCTTGCCAGCCAGCGCGAGCGGGTCCATCACGAGGCGGGCGCCTTCGCGATGGCGTCGCTGCACTACTCCTACGACCAGTACCGGCAGTTCGGCCGGTCGCCCGGCGCCCGCCTGGAAGCGGTCTGGGACGAGTACTGCGCCATGCTCGACGACACCGACCCCGATCGCATCCACCAGCGCATCCACGCCGGCCACAACTGCTGGGTGCTGCCCGAAGAGGCCCGGTTTCTCACCGACGAGCTCATCGATGCCACCTGCATCGTGGGCACTGCCGACCAGGTCACTGCACGGCTGGCGGACCTGGGCGAGCGGGGGCTCGACCAGATCATGATCCTGCCCAACTTCGACCCCCGCTACGAGGTGCTCGAACGTGTCGGCAACGAGATCATTCCCCGGCTGGCGGCCGGCTGAGTGGGTCAGTACGAGACCGCTCGCTAGCCTTGTGCGCTGCTGTTGAGCCCATCCTGCGGAGCTGGCACCCATGAGCAACATCTGCCAAGTCACCGGCCGTCGGCCGCACTCGGGCTTCAACGTCTCGCACTCGCATCGGCGGACGAAGCGCTGGTTCAAGCCGAACATCCAGCGGAAGCGGTTCTGGGTGCCCAATGAAGGGCGCTGGGTCACGCTGACCGTCAGCGCCAAGGGCATCAAGACCATCAACAAGCGGGGCATCGAGTCGGTGGTGGCCGATCTGCGCCGTCGTGGGGAGAAAGTCTGATGCCCAAGAGCGACAAGCGTCCCGTCATCAAGCTGAAGTCCACCGAGGGCAGCGGCTACACGTACACGACGCGCAAGAACAAGACCAACACCCGCGACCGGATCGAGTTGCGCAAGTACGACCCGGTGCTGCGTCGGCACGTCATCTTCAAAGAAGAACGCTGAGCGGCGGCGGCGTCGAGGGCGCCCCATGAGCACCGCATGACCGCGGCGCAGCCTGCTCGCTTGAGCCTGCGGGCGGCACGACGGCTCGCCATCGGCTCCCAGGGGCTAGCTGCGCCGCTGCCTGCCGGACGGCTGGACGTCCGGCATATGCGGCGCTCCATGGACTGCATGGGCCTGCTGCAGATCGACGCCGTCAACGTGCTGGCACGCTCGCACTTGCTGGTTCTGCGGGCCCGGATGGGTGGCACGCACGACGCCGTGCTGGCACTGCTCGAACGGTCGGCGTACGCCCGCCGGGCAGACGAGCGGGTGTTGACCGAGTACTGGGGCCATGAGGCGTCGTTCGTGCGCGTGGCCGACTGGCCGCTGTTCGGCTGGCGGATGCGCCGGGGAGCCGCCGGCGACATGTGGAGCGGATACGCCCGCTTCGGAGAGGCCAACCAGCCCAAGATTCGAGCGGCGCTTGCCTGGCTCGACGCCAACGGTCCCGCATCCACGGCCGAATTGGATGCCGCGATGGGCTGGGGACCGGGCGTGCGCGGGCCCTGGGGAACACGCAGCAACGGGAAGCTGGCGCTGGCGTGGCTGTTCTGGGCAGGTCGGGTTGGCGTGGCCGATCGCGCCGGTTTCGTGCGCCGCTACGACGTGATCGAACGGGTGCTGCCGAGCGACGTGGTTGAGGCTGTTGTGGACGAACCCGACGCGCACCGGACGCTGCTGGCAGACGCCGCGCGATGCCTCGGCGTGGCCGCCGCCGACGATCTCATCGACTACCACCGCCTGCCGAAACGCATCGCCCCCGCCCGCATCGCAGAACTCGTCGAAGACGACGAGCTCCAGGAGGTGACGGTGGAGGGCTGGGATCGGCCGGGGTATGTCACCGCCGGCCAGCGCGCTGCCCGCCGACGATCCCGGTCGGTGCTGCTCAGCCCATTCGACCCGCTGGTATGGCACCGCCCCCGCGCCGAGCGGCTGTTCGGCTTCCACTACCGCATCGAGATCTACACGCCCAAGGCCAAGCGGCAGTACGGCTATTTCGTGCTGCCGTTCCTGCACGACGACTCGCTGGTGGCGCGCCTCGATGTGCGCTTCGACCGGGAACGCAACATGCTCGAAGTGCCCGCTTCGTGGGCTGAGCCAGCGTCGTGGCCCAGTGACGCGGCCGCAGAGACGAAGGCCCTCGAGGCGTTGGCAACCGAGTTGCATGCGCTGTCTGCGTGGTGCGGCGGCGAGGGAGTATCGGTGCTGTCTCGTGGCGATCTTGCCGACCGCTTGCGCACCGCGGTCAACGGCGCTGATTGCTGATCGAGGTGGCTATCGTTGCTGCGCTTGCATCGGCAGAGATCCCGGTCTCGACGTCGGCGCAAGCACACAGCAATACAGCTGGTCCCGTGGTGAAGTCTGGAGTTCACGCTGGCCTGTCAAGCCAGAGGTCGCGGGTTCAAATCCCGTCGGGACCGCGGTCGGGTAGCTCAGTTGGCAGAGCGCGCGCCTGAAAAGCGTGAGGTCACCGGATCGACGCCGGTCCCGACCACTCTGGTGCGAGCGAAGGGGCTTCCCCCCGCTCGCGAACTCAAGGTTGCAGGCACGGTTGCCATAGCTGCAGGGGCGGCAGGGGGCTCTGCGACGTTGCGACCTGCTGGATCGCTGGTCGCAGAGAGTCCTGCCGCCTCTGCAGCGGGCGCACGTCTTCGGCTAGCGGGTGACTTGGTCTTGGTGGGCGGCTTGGGCTACTGCTGCGGCGACTGCGGGGACTACTGAGCGGTCGAAGGCTGTGGGGATGACCAGGTCGGGGCTCAGATCATCGCTGGAGACGCCCGCGGCGATGGCTTCGGCGGCTGCGATCTTCATGTTCTCGGTGATGTCGGTGGCGCCCGCGTCGAAGGCTCCCCGGAAGATCCCGGGGAACGCCAGCACGTTGTTGATCTGGTTGGGGTAGCGGTGTTGGTGTTGGCCGCCAGCCATTCCTTGGCGTGGTTCAGCTCGGAACGTCCCGGGTGAATGGTGCCCTTGCGGTCGCAGGCGATCACATCGCCGATGCCGGCGCCGAGCAGGATCTTGGCGGTTGCAACGCCGGCCGCGCCCGCCCCCAGGATGACGCAGCGCAAGTTCGCCAGCTCTTTGCCCACGATCCGCGCCGAGTTCTCGAGCGCTGCCAGCGCGACCACCGCGGTGCCGTGCTGATCGTCGTGGAACACGGGGATGTCGAGCGCGGCGCGCAGCGCCTCTTCGACCTCGAACGCCCCGGGCGCCGCGATGTCCTCCAGGTTGATGCCGCCGAAGGTGGGCGCCAGCCGGATGACTGTCTCCACGATCTCGTCAGGCTCGTTGACATCAAGGCAGATCGGGAACGCATCCACACCGGCGAACTCCTTGAACAGCAGCGCCTTGCCCTCCATCACCGGCATCGCAGCCGCCGGGCCGATGTCACCGAGACCCAGCACTGCCGTACCGTCGCTGACGATCGCGACTGTGTTGCCCTTGATCGTCAGGTCGTGGACCCGCTCGGGCTCATCGGCGATCGCTCGGCAGACACGAGCCACGCCGGGCGTATAGGCCATGGAGAGGTCATCGGCATTGCGCAGCGGGATGCGAGTGACCGTCTCCAGCTTGCCGCCGGCGTGCAGTTCAAAGGTGCGATCAAGCGCAGCGATGACCGTGATGCCTTCGAGCCCGTTGACCGCGTCGCAGATCTGGACGATGTGCTGCTCGCTGGACGCGTCCACCACGATGTGCTGGCGCAGCGTGCCTTGGGTGATCGTGAAGCCGTCGAGGCTCTGGATGTTGCCGCCTACATCGCCGATCGCGGTGCACAGCCGGCCGAGCGTGCCGGGCTGGTGGGCCAGCTCTACTTCGAGCGTGGCGGAATAGGCGGCGGTGGGTCGCGATCCCGCGGTGGCAGTCATCGGTGCTCCTGGCGCGCCCTGGGCGCTGTCCGGACAATGGGCAGGCAGGGTATTGGGCTGGACCCGCTGAATTGGGTCTAGTTGCCCGCTTCGACCAAGTGGGCAGTGCCCGTGCCCGGGCGGATCTCACCGATCACCCAAGCTTCCTGGTCAGCGCCTTGCGCAATCCCCACCGCCGCATCGACCTCCGACGGGGGCACTGCAACCACCATGCCGATGCCGATGTTGAAGACGCGTTCCATCTCTTCGGGTGCGACTGGGCCAGCATCCGCGATGCGGTCGAAGATCCTGGGCACCGGCCAGGAGCCGCGCCGCAGCACCGCATCGACGCTGGGGCCGAGCATGCGGGCCACGTTCGCGACCAGTCCCCCGCCGGTGATGTGCGCTGCCCCCACGGCACCGCATTCGTCGAAGAGCGCGAGCACCGCAGGGGCGTAGATGACCGACGGTCGCAGCATCTCCTCACCCAGCGAATGATCGGCACCGGGCCAGGCTGGCGAGCCGAGCACGGCCGGATCGGGCGTCTCACCCAGCAGGACGCGGCGGGCCAGGCTGTAGCCGTTGCATCGAAGCCCGCCCGACGCCAGTCCCACGAGCGTGGCCTCGCCGGCGGTGATGGAGCCTCGCAACCGTGCGCGTTCGGACACCCCCACGGCAAAGCCAGCGATGTCATAGTCGCCGGGAGCGAGTGCATCGGGGTGTTCGGCCAACTCGCCTCCGACCAGCGCGCAACCGGCGCTGCGGCAGCCCGCGGCCAGACCCGTCACGATCGCCTCGACGATGTCGGGGTCGAGGCGTCCTGCAGTGATCTGATCGTGGAACAGCAGCGGCTGCGCGCCGAGCGTGACGATGTCGTCGACACACATGGCAACCACGTCGATCCCGATCGTGTCCCACCGGCCGAGCGCGGCGGCAATGAGAGGCTTCGTGCCCGCGCCGTCATTCGCGCTCACCAGCACTGGGTCGCTGAAGCCCTCCGGCAGCGCCGTCACCGCCCCGAACGCTCCGATGTCACTCAGCACCTCGGGCCGGTACGTGCTGCGAGCGAGGGGCGCCAGCCGCCGCACTGCCTCGTCCCCCGCGTCGATGCTCACTCCCGCCTCCTCGTAGGTCAGCGGACGGGAGTCGCCAGCCTCGGGGCCGCTAGCGGGCGGGTCGACAGCTGCAGGCGTCATCCAGCGACGGACTCTGCGACGGCAACCGGCTGCACGCTGCCCGTCGCGATCAGCGAGCGGTTCGGTTCGTCGGCGACGCTGCCGAAGACTTCGGCCCGCGCCCCCGCGCCGATCTCCACCGGATACTCGCCCGTCAGGCATGCATGGCAGAACCCGCCGCCCGGCACGCCCGTGGCTTCAACGAGTTGATCGAGGCTCAGGTAGGCCAGCGAATCGACACCCAGGTACGCCTCGATCTCGTCCAGGTCACGATTGGCGGCCAGCAGCTCGCCGGAGGTGCCGGTGTCCATGCCGTAGAAGCACGGCCAGCGGTACGGCGGCGAAGAGATGCGCAGGTGCACCTCAGCGGCGCCGGCGCCGCGCAGCATGTCCACAATCGACCGGGTGGTGGTGCCACGCACAATGGAATCGTCGACCACCACGAGCCTGCGGCCGTCGATGTTGGAGCTGATGGGGTTCAGCTTGGTCCGCACACCCAGAGAGCGGACGTGCTGGTTCGGAGCGATGAACGTGCGGCCGATGTAGCGGTTCTTGACCAGGCCGTCGCCGTAGGCGATGCCGCTGGCGCGTGCGTAGCCCTGTGCTGCAGGAATGCCCGATTCGGGAACGGGCATCACCAGGTCGGCATCGACGGGTGCATTGGTGGCTAGGTGCGCGCCCATGCGCTGGCGAGCTGCATGCACGTTCTGACCTGCCAAGGTGGTGTCGGGGCGCGAGAAGTACACGAACTCGAAGATGCACAAGTGCGGTTCCGCCCGGTCGCCGGTTGCCGACGGGCCCGCGAAGGGCCACAGCGAGCGGCACCCGGCTGCGTCGATGATGATCATCTCGCCCGGCTGGACCTCGCGCTCGAACGTCGCACCGACCACCTCCAGCGCAGGGTTCTCCGACGCGAGCACCCAGCCTCCGCCGGACTGGCTGACACTGGGTTGGCCGACAGTGGGCTGATGGCCGCTGAGCTGACTGCTGCCGGCGTCGCCACCCGCCTGCTCGCCGACATTCAAGCGGCCCAGGCACAGCGGCCAGATGCCATGCGGATCACGAACCCCGATCAGGCGATCGCGGTCGGCCACCACAAACGTGAAGCCCCCGCGCAGGCTGGGCAGTACCTCTGCGAGCGCTTCCGTGACGGCCTCGCGTGGGCGGGTACGGGTGATCTGCGGTGTGGTGTTGATGCGCTGGGCGATCAGCTCGGCCACCAAGTCGCTGTCGCTGGTGACCACCCCGTCGAGCATCCCCGATGACGTCGCCAGTTCGGCCGTGTTGGTGAGGTTCCCGTTGTGACCGAGCGCGAATTCCGTGCCGTCGAGCCCTCGGTAGAACGGCTGCGCTGCGCGCCACGAACTCGATCCCGTGGTGGAGTAGCGGGTGTGGCCGATGGCGAGGTCGCCTTCGAGTCCTGCAAGCACGCGATCGTCAAAGGCGCTGGCGACCAGGCCCATGTCCTTCACCACCGTGATGTGCGTGCGATCGGACACGGCAATGCCGGCCGATTCCTGCCCCCGGTGCTGCAGCGCATACAGCCCGAGATAGCTCAGGTGGGCCACGGGACCACCGGGCAGGTACACGCCGACGACACCGCAGGCTTCGCGCGGCTTGTTGAGGTCCACGCCCTCGTCCGGGGCGCCGCTCATGCCGCCTCCCCGTCAACAGTCTGCGCGAATGCCTGGGGCAAGGCACCGCTCCAGCGGGCCAGTGTGTCGTCGAGCGCCACGTCTATGTCAAAACCGGGTTTTGCGAAGCGCCCGATCTGCACCCTCGATCCTCCGAACGACCCCAGCCGGCGACTCGCGAGCCCTGCCGCTGAGGCCGCGTTCGCGAGCCGCTCGACATCGCCTGCCTCGGCTGCCACCAGAACGCGGCCCGGCGGCTCGGCGAACAGCGCCCGCTCCGCCGGTGCCGGGCCGCCCAGCGACGGAACCTTCGCGTGCACGCCCGCGCCGCCGTGACAGCACATCTCGGCGATCGCCACGGCGATGCCGCCGTCGGAGACATCATGCGCGCACCGCACGAGGCCCTCCCGCACGGCTGCAGCCACGAACCGGGCGGTTGCGGCACTGCCCGCGAGGTCGAGGTCGGGCAGCGCGCCGTCGCGGCAGTCACGACGTTCCCACGCCCAACGGCTGCCGCCCAGCGCTATGGGACCCGGCGAGGAGGCGTCGGTGCCTGATTCGGCCCCAACGGCCGGCCCGGGCGGACCCACCAGCATGAGCGCTGTGCCCGCCGGCAATTCGTCAGCGATCGGCCGGCGGACAAGGTCGGGATGCACGCCGAGCAGGCACACCACCGGTGTCGGGCAGATATTGGTGCCGTTCGTTTCGTTGTAGAGGCTGACATTGCCGCCCACGACAGGTACGCCGAGTACGTCACAGGCTTCGGCCATGCCGTCGATGGCCTCGGAAAGCTGCCACATGACATCGGGATGGGTCGGATTGCCGAAGTTGAGGCAGTTGACGAGCGCGAGCGGATCGGCGCCCACACAAGCGAGGTTCAGCGCCGCCTCCATGACCACCATGGCGGTGCCCCGGCGGGGATCGGCGTCGCACCAGCGGTGGTTGCCGTCCACCGACACGGCGAGGCCGCGACCGGTCGGTGTGCCGCTGCGTGGGTCTCGCAATCGCAGCAGCGTGGCGTCGCGGCCCGGACCGACAACCGTGTTCAAGAACAGTTGGTGGTCGTACTGGCGGTACACCCAGCTCGGGTCGGCGAGCATCGCCAGCAGATCGGCAGCACAGTCGCTGGAGCTGCCCGCGGTCGGATCGGCTGCCGGGTCGACGCTGCGCCGGAGGGCCAGATCCGCCGGCGGCCGCATCGGCCGGTCGTACGACGGCGCGTCGTCGTGAAGCGTGCTCGCAGGAACCTCGGCCAGCACCGCGCCGTCCACCCCGTCGCGCACGCGCAGGATGCCATCGCCGGTCACGCGCCCGACGACCGTCGCGCTCACTTCCCAACGGGAACAAATCTCGAGCACCCGATCGACATTGGCCGACGAGACAATCGCCAGCATGCGCTCCTGAGACTCCGACGTCATGATCTCGAACGGCTCCATGCCGTGCTGGCGCAGCGGCACGACGCTGACATCCACCTCCATCCCGGTGCCGCCACGCGACGCCGTTTCGCTCGTCGCGCACGTCAAGCCCGCGCCGCCGAGGTCCTGGATGCCGCTGACGAGCCCTGCCTCCAGCAGCTCCAGGCATGCCTCGATGAGACGCTTTTCCTCGAACGGATCGCCGACCTGAACGCTCGGGCGCTTCGTCGAACCGTCGTCGGCCTCGTCGAAGCCCGCTGAGGCCAGCACGCTCACGCCGCCGATGCCGTCGCGGCCGGTGCTCGCGCCCATGAGCACCGCTGCGCTGCCCACCTCGGTCGCTCGGCCGAGCACCAGGCGTTCAGTCGGCATGATCCCGAGGGCCGCCACATTCACCAGCGGGTTGTCTCGGTACGTCTCACACGACACGAATTCGCCGGCAACAGTGGGAACCCCCACGCTGTTGCCATACCCCGAGATTCCGCTGACGATGCCCTCGGCAATCCAGTTGCTGCGCGGCTCGTCCAGCGGCCCCACGCGCAGAGGATCCGCGAGCGCTATGGGTCGCGCGCCCATGGTGAAGATGTCGCGCAGGATGCCGCCGACTCCGGTCGCCGCACCTTGATATGGCTCGATAGCGGAAGGATGGTTGTGGCTCTCGATGCGTACAGCAACGGCAATGCCGTCGCCGACGTCGACAACACCGGCATTCTCACCTGGTCCGACAAGCACACACGGGGCTTCAGTCGGCAATCGGGCGAGGTGACGGCGCGACGATTTGTACGAGCAATGCTCGGACCACATCACCGCATACATAGCGAGTTCGAGATGGTTCGGTTCACGCTCCAAGAGCTCACAAATGCGGTCGTATTCGGCGTCAGTCAGGCCAAGCGCCGCATGAATACTGGTCGTATCGGAAACTATTGCAGTCACATCAACCCGAGTTCATTGGATACCGCAAAACGTCGTGCTATACAGACGGCATGAGCGAACGAACAATGTCCGACGAACACAAAGCGGCTATTGCCGCGGGCCGCATCGAGGCCGCAGCAGTGCGGGATTATCTTGAGGCCCTCGAAACTCACCGGCCTCGTCCCGGCCGCAGGCAGAGTGCGGAGTCGCTGAACGCCAAGAAAGATGCAATCGATGCGCAGATTGCCGAAGCAAAGCCGATCAAGCGCTTGCTCCTGATGCAAGAGCGCCGGGATGTCGAGGCGGCGATCGAAGCACTGCAGGTCGAACCCGATATGGCCTCTGTCGAAGAAGGCTTTGTCACCCACGCTGCCAACTACGGACGACGCAAGGGAATTCAGTACGCCACATGGCGAGAATTCGGCGTTCCGGCCGACATGCTGGCTCGTGCGGGCATCACACGGGGCGGCTGACACCTCAGATCTCCTGGCTCTCGGCCAGCGAAACCCGAGCCATAGCAGACCGGCGCGTCTTCATGCCGCGTGGTGACCGACGGCTTGACGGGTGCTCGCTGCCGCATAGAGCAACGCTTCGAGCAACTTGCGTCCGTCAGTAGATCCCAATAGTTCAGACGTAGCCCGTTCCGGATGGGGCATCAGGCCCACCACATTGCCCGCTTCGTTGCAAATGCCAGCGATATCGTCTACTGAGCCATTCGGGTTGGCGACATAGCGCATTACAACTTGACCGTTCTCGCGCAAACGTTGCAACGTCGCACGGTCACACACATAGTTCCCTTCAAAGTGATTGATGGGAATGCTCAGTTGATCCGATGGCGACAAACCATGTCCCAATACATGATGCACCGATGCCATGGCCAACTGCTGCGGCTGGCACAGGAATGAAAGCCCGGCATTGGGTCGCAATGCTCCCGGCAGCAAACCTGCCTCGGTCAATACCTGGAATCCGTTGCAAATGCCGACCACGGGACCTCCGGCACCCGCGAATGAGGCGACTGCATCCATGATTGGCGAGAAGCGGGCGATTGCGCCGGTACGCAGGTAGTCGCCGTGCGCGAATCCACCCGGAATGACGACGGCATCCACACCGCTCAGCGAGGTTTCGTCACTGCGCAGCAGCGCTGTCCGCGCCCCGAGCCCGGCCAGAGCATCGAGCGTGTCGAGATCGCAGTTCGTGCCGGGGAATTGGATGACGCCGACTGAGACATTCATTGGCACGCTCATGGGGCACTCACGGGCTGTGATCCTGCCCCGCAGCACGCAGCTCGATGCGAGCGTCCTCGATCACTGGGTTCGCCAGCAGGCGTTCGCACATCTGCTCCGTCACCGAACGGGCTTCGGACACGTCGGCTGCGGTGACCTCCAAGCGGATGGCTTTGCCCACCCTGACGCCGCTCACGCCCGCAAATCCGAGCGCTGCGAGAGCTCGCTCGATCGTGGTGCCAGCCGGGTCGGCAATCTCGGCTCGTGGCGAGACTTCCACCAGCACATCCCAGCGATTCATGAAGCGTTGGCTCCCGCCGGCACGCCGGAGTGCGCCAGCCAATCGTCGAACGACTCGCCGGTCAGCGTCTCGTACGCCTCGATATAGCGAGCGCGGGTAGCGGCAACCACATCGTCGGTGAGCGGCGGCGGGGGCGGTTCCTTGTTCCATCCGGTGGCTTCGGTGGCGTCGCGCACCGGCTGCTTGTCGAGCGACGGCGGCGATGCGCCGGGCTGCCAGTGATCCTTGGGCCAGAAGCGAGACGAATCGGGTGTGAGCCACTCGTCGGCGACCACCAGGGTGCCGTCCACATAGCCCAGCTCGAACTTGGTGTCGGCGATGATGATCCCCCGCTCGGACGCATGGGCGGCCGCTGTGCTGTAGGCGTCGACGCACACTCGGCGGGCGGCCGCAGCCGCCTCGGGGCCAACCAGCTCAGCGGCAGCAGCGAACGAGATGTTCACGTCGTGCCCATCGGTCGCCTTGGTGGACGGCGTGAAGACTGGTTCGGGGAGCTGCTGAGACTCGAGCAGGCCAGCCGGCAGCGGCTCGTCGTGCATGGTGCCGCGCTCACGGTATTCCTTCCATGCCGAACCGGTGATGTACCCGCGCACGATGCACTCGATCGGCAGCATCTCCGCCCGGCGAACGAGGAGGGCTCGGCCGGCCCATTCGGATCGTCGTGCCGCAGCCGGGAAGTCGCCGGGGTCGGCTGAGACCACGTGGGTCGGGGCGATGTCGCCGAGCCATGTCGACCACCACGCCGTCATAGCCGTCAGCACTCGGCCCTTGTCTGGCACCGGTTCGTTGAACACGACATCGAAGGCCGAGATGCGATCGCTGGCGACCATCAACAGGTGCCTGTCGTCGACGCGGTACATCTCGCGCACCTTCCCGCGGTGGACTAGCTCAAGCTCGCTCACGTTGCCTCTCTTGTCATCGTCTCGCCGGTCATCGATCAGGGCCGCTCGCTGCTCGGTTCACAGCACCTCGCCCGGCTCGTAGTCGACGGCTGCGCCGTACCGCTCTGCCACTTTGCCCGCGGCGGCCACGAATTCGTCGACCTGATCCGCAGCGCGACCGCTGAACGACGCCGGATCCGCAAGGGCTGCCGCGACATCGTCGTCACTGAGCTGCAGCTCCGGATCGGCCGCGATGCGAGCCGCGAGATCGTTGCGGTCGACGGTGCCCTCGCGCAGCGCCAGCACGGCGGCGGTCGCATGGGCGCCGATGCGCTCATGCGCCTCCTCGCGGCCGGCGCCTGCGGCTACTGCCGCGGCGAGCAGGCGGGTGGTGGCGAGAAACGGCAGGTAGGCGGCCAGTTCGGCTTCGACCCGAGCCGGGAAGACGGCGAAGCCGTCCAGGACGCTGAAAGCAGTCTCCAGCGCACCGTCAAGTGCGAAGAATGCGTCGGGGAGCACGATGCGGCGCACCACCGAGCAGCTCACATCCCCCTCGTCCCATTGGTCGCCGGCGAGCTGCGAAGCCATCATCAGGTGTCCTCGCAGAATGGTCACGAGGCCGGTGATTCGCTCGCACGAGCGGGTGTTCATCTTGTGCGGCATGGCAGACGAACCGACTTGGCCGGCAGTGAAGCCTTCGGTGACCAGTTCGTGACCAGCGGCGAGGCGCACGCTGAGCGCCAAGTTGCCGAGCGGTGCCGCGGCGCCGACCAGCACTGCGACGACGTCGAGGTCGAGCGAGCGGGGGTAGATCTGTCCAGCGGAACCGAGCACCCGGACGAAGCCCAGCTCGGCGGCGAGGCGCCGCTCCAGACGATCCACAGCCGCCCGGTCGTCACCCAACAGCTCCAGCATGTCCTGCTGCGTGCCCACCGGTCCGCGGATGCCGCGCAGCGGGTAGCGGGCCAAGAGCTCCTCGATGCGCTCGAGCGACACGAGCGCCTCGGTGCCGATCGTGGCCCAGCGCTTGCCCAGCGTGGTCGCCTGCGCGGGCACATTGTGCGTACGCGCGGCCATCACGAGATCTCGGTGCGCAGTGGCCAACGCGGCGATGCGCACGACAAAGGCAGCTATGCGTTGGGCGACCAGGCCCAACGCGGCGGCGACTTGGCACTGCTCGACGTTTTCGGTGACATCGCGCGAGGTCATGGCGCGATGGATCTGCTCGTAGCCGGCGAGCGCGCAGAACTCCTCGATGCGCGCCTTCACGTCGTGGCGCGTGATCCGTTCCCGCTCGGTGATCGAGTCGAGGTCGACTTGGGTGACCACGTCTCGATACGCCTCCAGCGCCCCGTCTGGCACGTCGACGCCCGCTTCTCGCTGTGCCTCCAGCACCGCGATCCACAGCCGCCGCTCAAGGATGACCTTGTGGCGAGGCGACCAGACCTCGGTCATCTCCACTGAGGCATAGCGAGTCGCCAGAACGTTGGGGATGACCTCGGGACTCACGCCAGCCTCACCGGACCCAGCCTCACCGGGCACCAGCGGCGCGGAACTCGTCCAACCGGGCAGCGAGCTCCGCATCGGTCACCGCAAGCATCTCGGTGACGAGCACAGCCGCATTCGCCGAGCCGTTCACCGCGACGGTGGCGACCGGGATGCCCTTCGGCATCTGCACCGTCGACAGCAACGCATCGAGGCCGTCGGCGAGGCCGCCGCTGAGCGGCACGCCGATCACCGGCAGGGTGGTGTGCGCAGCCACCACACCAGCCAGGTGCGCTGCCATGCCCGCTCCGCAGATGACCGCGGCAAAGCCGGCGTCGCGCGCTCCCGTCGCGAACGACGCCACGGCTGCAGGTGTGCGGTGAGCGCTCATCACCTCAGTCACGTGTTCGACACCGAACCTGTCGAGCATCTCGGCGGCGGGTGCCATCTTCGACGCATCGTTCGGCGAACCCATCAAGATGGCGACCTTCATCGATTTGCTCTCCTGACACAGATCGGCTGACTGCCCATTGACATACGGTCCGAGTCTCGCCGCCCGGAGTGAGTGACGGGGCGATGTCTGGAGAAGAGCGGCGCCCTCATCGGCTGAGGGCGGCGGCCGCCGCGGCCTCGGCAGCGGCGATGTCGGTGCGGTAGGTCATGCCCGGCCAGCTGAGCTGACGCACGGCTTCATACGCACGGTCGCGCGCCGCCGCCGCATCGGGACCGCGCCCGCACACATTCAGCACCCGGCCACCCCCAGTCACGAGCGGCTCAGGCGGGGCCGCCCCATCGTCGGCAGCCCCGACGCCTGCGCAGAAGACGGTGACGCCTGGCACTTCGCGCGCCCGCTCGAGACCCGCGATGGCGTCGCCGGTGCGCGGCGCCGCTGGATAGCCCTCCGCAGCGCACACGACGCACACCATGGCGTCATCGGAGACTCGAATCTCATCGGTCAGCTCGCCTGCTGCGGCCCCTGCCAGCAGCAGCGCGAGATCGTTCTCGATGCGCGGCAGCGTGACCTGAGCCTCGGGATCGCCGAAGCGGACGTTGAACTCCAGCAGGCGGGGCCCGTCGGGCGTCAACATGAAGCCCGCATAGAGCACGCCGCGGTAGTCGACGCCTCGCCCGATCAGCTCGGTCAGCGTCGGCTCAAACGCCAGCGCGGCCAGTTCGACGCAGGCGGCCCGATCGACGTCGGCCAGCGGCGAGACGCAGCCCATGCCGCCCGTGTTGGGCCCCGTGTCGCCGTCGCCGATGCGCTTGTGATCGCGCACAGCCGTGGGCAGCAGCACGGCGCGGCGGCCGTCGCAGAGCGCGAACAGCGACACCTCGGGGCCTCGCATTCCCTCTTCGATCACGATGCGGCGACCGGCATCCCCGAACGCGGCGCCGTCCAGTTTGGCGTCGACGTCAGCATGGGCTTCGGCCAGCTCGTCGGTGACCAGCACGCCCTTGCCAGCAGCGAGGCCGCTGGTCTTGACGACGTACGGCGGCGGCAGCGTCTCCACGTAAGCGTGTGCTGCACGGCGGCCTGCTGGGTCGCTGTCGAACGTGGCATAGGCGGCTGTAGGCACGCCGGCGGCGCTGACCACTTCTTTCATCCACGCCTTCGAACTCTCCAGCGCGGCGCCGTCGGCGCCTGGTCCGAACACGAGCCGGCCGTCTGCCCGCAGTCGATCAGCAAGACCGTCTGCCAGCGGCCCTTCCGGTCCGATGACGTACAGGTCGGCGTCTATCTCGGTGGGCGGTGTTGCGACGCTGCCCTCAATACCGGCGTTCCCCGGCGTCACCACCACGTCGGCGGTCCGGCGAAGCACCGACGCGAATGCATGCTCACGCCCGCCCTGGCCGACCACACAGACCTTCATGGACGCTCGCAGCTCACGCTGCGAACCTGATGTACTGCTCGCGGCCGGGGCCGACGCAGACATACCGGATCGGCAAGCCGAGCTGGCGTTCGAGGAAGACGATGTAGTCGACCGCCTGGCGCGGCAGCTGCCATCGCTGGGTGACCTTGTCGAGCGGCGTCTTCCAGCCCGGCAGCGTGGCATACACGGGGACGGCTCGATCATGCAGCGAGCGCAGGTGTGGCAGGTAGTCGTAGCGGTGGCCGTCCACCTCGTAGGCGACGCAGACCTTGATCGTGTCGAGTTCGTCGAGCACGTCGAGCTTGGTGAGCGCGATCTCGGTGCAGGCGTTCAGGCGCACTGCCTGACGGCCCATGACGGCGTCGAACCAGCCGCACCGGCGCGGCCGGTTGGTGTTGGTGCCGTACTCCGCGCCGCGATCTCGCAGGTGCTCACCGGTCTCGCCGTGCAGCTCGGTGACGAAAGGTCCCGAACCCACCCGGGTGGTGTACGCCTTGGCAATGCCGATGACCTGATCGATCGCGCCGGGCCCGATGCCCGAGCCCACCAGCGCGAAGCCTGCCACCGGGTTCGACGAGGTGACGAAGGGGTAGGTGCCGTGATCGAGGTCGAGGAAGGTGGCCTGGGCGCCTTCGAACAGCACGCGCTCGCCCGCGTGCAGTGCCTCGTGGAGCCATCCGACGGTGTCGGCCACCAGCGGCGCCAGCCGCGGTGCCACCTCAGTGATGAGCTGGTCGGCCAGCTCGTCGGGATCGACGCCGGGATGGTCGTACACCCGCTGCAGGTAAGCGTTGCGGTCGGCCAGCACGCTCAGCAATCGAGAGCGCAGCGTCATCGGCTCGAGCAGATCCTCGACTCGCAGCCCGACTCGTGCCGCCTTGTCGGCGTACGCAGGCCCGATGCCGCGCTTGGTGGTACCGAGCTTGGCATCACCGCGTTGCGCTTCGGCCAACTCGTCGGCGATCTGGTGATAGGGCAGCACCAGATGCGCCGCGGGGCTCAGCATCAGCCGGCCGCAGTCGACGCCGCGGCTGGCGAGCATGTCGATCTCGTCGATCAGCACCCACGGATTGATCACCACGCCGTTGCCGATGATCGGCGTCACGTGCTCGTACAGCACTCCGCTGGGTATGAGCTGCAGGGCGAACGTTTCGCTGTCGACGACGATCGTGTGCCCCGCGTTGTGGCCGCCCTGGTAGCGAACGACGTGCTGGCATTCCTTGGCGACGATGTCGACGATGCGGCCCTTGCCCTCGTCGCCCCATTGCGTTCCTACGACGATTGAGCCCGGCATGTTTCAGCCCATCGCCAGCCGGCAGGACGCTGTCGTCGTCACCAAATCAGTCTAGGGAGTGACCCCTCCGGGGCCGCCGGATTTCCAGTGGATTCGGCCGTCCGGAGCACTGCTCACGAGGCTTCTGAGAGCGGTGCCAGATCGTCGGTTGCCTCGGGTGCGGTGCGTGTCGGCGGTGACGGCGTGCTGAGAGTGAATGAGCCGTCGACGCTGTCCACCGTCACGGCGTCGCCATCGGCGAACGTGCCGTCGAGCAGGCCGGAGGCCAGCGGATCGGTCAGTTCGCGCTGGATCAAGCGTCGAAGCGGCCGGGCACCGTAGGCCGGGTCATACCCGCGGTTGGCGAGCAGCTCTGTTGCTTCGGAGGTCACCTCCAGTGTGATCTCGCGATCGGCAAGACGGGTGCGCAAGATCTCCAGCTGCCGTTCGGCAATGGCAGCCACATCGCTGCGGCTGAGGGCGTCGAACTGCAGGATCTCGTCGACACGGTTGATGAACTCCGGTGCGAAGAACTCCGCTGGGTCCACCGCCAGGTTCGACGTCATGATGAGCACGACGTTGGAGAAGTCGACGGTGCGCCCATGGCCGTCTGTCAGCCGACCGTCGTCAAGCACCTGCAGCAGCACGTTGAAGACGTCGGCGTGTGCCTTCTCGATCTCGTCGAGCAGGACGACCGAGTACGGCCGGCGGCGGACTGCCTCGGTCAGCTGGCCGCCGTCGTCATGGCCGATATACCCGGGAGGTGCGCCGATCAGGCGGCTGACCGAGTGCCGTTCCAGGTATTCCGACATGTCGATGCGAACTATGGCGCGCTCGTCGTCGAACAGCGCTTCGGCCAACGCACGCGCCAGCTCGGTCTTGCCCACACCGGTCGGGCCCAGGAACAGAAAACTCCCTATGGGCCGATCCGGCTCGCTCAGCCCGGCCCGGCTGCGCCGGATGGCATTGGCGACTGCCGCGACCGCATGTTGCTGGCCGACGACTCGGCGGGCCAACGTCTCTTCCAGGTGCACCAGCTTGTGCACCTCTCCTTCGAGCAGCCGGCTCGTGGCGATGCCAGTCCAGCGCGACACCACCTCCGCGATGTCGTTTGCGTCCACCTCTTCCCGCAGGATCCGCTTGCCTGCTTGCAGCCGTGCCAGCTCCGCGGCTGCTTCGTCGAGACGCCGGTGCACCTCGGGCAGTTGGCCGAAGCGGATCTCCGCAGCCCGCTCAAGATCGGTTTCGCGCTCGACCGCTGCGGCCAGCGCCTCTGCTTCGGACTTCAACGCTCGGATCTGGTCGATGGCCGCCTTTTCCGCCTGCCAGTGCGCTTTGAGCCCGGCGACGCGCTCGCGCTCAGACGCCAGTTCTTCGGCTATCGCATCGCGTCGCTGGTTGTCGTGCCGCCGCTTTTCGGATGAGCCGCTGCTCGACCCATTCGATAACTCGTTCGACGACTCGTCGCCACTCAACGCCAGCTCCTCGATCTCGAGTTGGCGGATACGCCGTTCGCACACATCGATCTCGAGCGGCACCGAGTCAATCTCGATCCGCAGCCGGCTGGCAGCCTCGTCCATCAGGTCGATGGCCTTGTCGGGCAGGAAACGCTCTCGCAGGTATCGATCCGACAGGGTGACAGCGGCAACCAGTGCTGCGTCGGTGATGCGCACGCCGTGGTGGACCTCGTAGCGCTCCTTCAGCCCGCGCAAGATGGCCACCGCATCGGTGACCGATGGCTCGCCCACATAGACGGGCGCAAAACGCCGCTCGAGCGCAGCATCGTCTTCGATGTGCTGGCGATACTCGTCGAGCGTCGTCGCGCCTACCAGGCGCAGCTGCCCGCGCGCCAGCATCGGCTTGAGCATGTTGGCTGCGTCGAGCGAACTGTCGCCGCCCGCGCCTGCGCCGACCAGCGTGTGCACCTCGTCCAGGAACGTGATGATCTCGCCGTCGGATTCGGCGATCTCGCCCAGCACCGTTTCGAGCCGTTCCTCGAACTCGCCCCGATACTTGGCTCCTGCCACCATCGCAGCCAGGTCCAGCGCGACGACACGCTTGTCGCGCAGGCCGTCCGGAACGTCGCCCTCGGCGATGCGGCGGGCCAGGCCTTCGACGATCGCCGTCTTTCCCACACCCGGTTCGCCGATCAGGACTGGGTTGTTCTTGGTACGTCTCGACAGCACCTGGATGATCCGCCGGATCTCGTCATCGCGGCCGATGACGGGATCGAGCTTGTCGTCGCGAGCCTCGGCCGTGAGGTCGCGGCCGAATCGCTCAAGTGCTTCGTAGCAATTCTCCGGAGTCGGCGACGTGACCCTTGTGCTGCCGCGCAGCTCGCCGACCAGAGCCGCCAGCGCATCGCGGTCGGCGTCGAGGTCGTCGGCGAGCGCCAGCAACAGGTGCTCGGTGGACAGGTAGTCATCGCCCATCTGGGCGCGTTCTGCGTCGGCAGCCTGCAGTGCTTCGGCCAGCTCACGTGCGAGCCCGGGCGGTGGCTGGGTTTGCGCGCTGAAGCTGCGCGGCAGCCGCTCAAGTGCCTCAAGAGCGCGCGTACGCACGGCAGCCGGCTCGATGCCGGCCCGTGCGAGCACGGGAAGCACCAAGCCCTCTGGCTGCGATACGAGCGCCAGCAGCAGGTGAGCCCGGGTGAGCTCGGCGTGACCCTCGCTCTGCGCGGTTTGAGCAGCAGATGCCAGCGCCTCTTGGCACTTGTGCGTCAGCGGGCTGGACGGCAGCGGGCGCTTGCGGGGATCTGCGTCGTGCTTCATGATGTCAAGTTTAGCAGAAAACTTGATAATGAACGACTCAGATTTACTGATTCGATAATTGGTGGCCGGCTCAGCCTTGCGGGTTCGGCCCCGCTCTGGGCCCCGCTGCTGTCCGCTCTTGTTCGCTGACGCTCACGGGCCGCTCGGGCCACGGCTTCGCCATTCGGCTCAGCCTCTCGGGCGCCTGATGAGATCGGTTTGCGGCAGCGGCACCAGGTCACGCCGGTATTGCCGGTGCGTTTCTGCCACCAGCGTGGCCGCCTCGGCTTGCACGTCGGCGAGCTTGCGTTCCAGCGCCGCCACGCGCTCTTCCAGTTCCATCACGCGCTTGACGCCAGCCAGGTTGAGGCCCTCGCTGGTGAGCTGGCTGATGCGGTTGAGCATGGCGATGTCGCGGTCGCTGTAGCGGCGGCTGCCGCCGGAGGTGCGTGCGGGCGCCAGCAGGCCCTTGCGCTCATAGATCCGCAGCGTTTGAGCATGCACACCCGCGAGCTCGGCCGCCACCGAGATGACGTACAGCGCCCGGTTGCGCTCGGAGGCAGATGGCGTTCGCCTTGGTTGTTCGCTCATGACCGTGTTCCTCGGTTCGTCCCCTGGTCGCTATCGCTGTGCTCCTGCGGTGTCGGCGAGTGTCGCCGGTTCCGGTTCGGCCTCGCGCTGTCGCCGGCTCGTCCCTCCCTCGAAGTCGGTGACGTCGCGCAGCGCCTCGATCGCCGCCTGCTCCGCAGACGACAGCTTCGTCGGCACCACGATGTCGACGCTCACCAGCAGATCGCCCGTGCCGCGACGGGTGGTGACGCCGCGGCCGCGCACCCGGAAGGTCTTGCCCGACTGGGTTCCCGGCGGGATGCGCAAGGTGACCGGGTTCCCGTCGAAATCCAGCACTTTCACATCGGCGCCAAAGACGGCCTCGGGAAATGTGATCGGCACGCTGACCGTCAGATTCCGGCCGTCACGGCCGAAATCGGCGTCAGGTGCCACGTCCACCAGCACGAACAGATCGCCGTTGGGTCCGCCGCCCGAACCCGGCGAGCCCTTGCCCGCCAGCCTGATCCGCCCGCCGTCGTCAACCCCGGCAGGAATGCGCACCTTGACGTTCCGCATGCCGCCCGACGATGCGTCGGGCACTGCCACCTCCGTGACTGCGCCGGAGACCGCATCTCGAAACGAGATGCCGAGCCGGGTTTCGAGGTCGTGTCCGCGCATCGGCATGGGGCCACCTCGGCCGGCTCGACCACGGCCGTCGCCGAAAAGGTTGCCGAAGATGCCGCCCAGGTCGCCGAGATCCTCGACGCGGATGCTGAAGCCGCCTGGCCCTGATGCGAAGCCGCCCATCTGGGGGCCGAAGCCGACGGGCCCCAAGCGGCGCGCCTCGTCATATGCCGCGCGCTTTTCGGAGTCGCCGATGACGTCGTACGCCGCAGAGATCTGCTTGAAACGCTCCTCGTCGCCGGCACTCGAATCCGGATGGTGCTTGCGCGCGAGCTTCCGGTACGCCTTGGTGATGTCCTTGTCCGACGCGTCGGGCGAGACGCCCAAGGCCGCGTAGTAGTCGGTCTCGAACCACTCGCGTCGTGGGTCCATCGTGGCCCCCTACCCCGTGCGCACCTTGACCATGGCAGCACGCAGCACGCGGCCGTCGAAACGGAACCCGCTGCGCATCTCCGCCGTCACGATCTGCCGGGCGCCATCGGCATGGGCCGGTGCATCGGCATCGTCTGGCGCTGCGGCGGCCGCGGAGCCTGCATCGTCGACATCGGGGTCATCAGCGTCTTCGTCCGCCGCCGGGGCGGCGGGCGCCTCCTCGATCGTCACTGCCTCGTGCTGGGTGGGGTCGAACGGCTCCCCGACGGAATCGATCCGTTCGAGCCCCGCCTTGCCCAGGGCCACCATGAGCGACTGGCCCACGGCGGCCACCTCGCTGTGCCCTTGAGAAGTGGCGGCGTCGCACCCGTCGAGTACCGGCAGCAGCGACTCGACCAGGCGGCTGACGCCCGCAGAGACCTGCTGACGCCGCTCCGCTTCGACTCGCTTCCGGTAGTTCTGGAACTCCGCCCGTTGGCGCTGCAGCTGGTCGAGATAGTCATCCCGCTCGGCTGTCACGGCTTCGAGCTGTGACAGCAAGTCGGCCCGTTCCGCCAGATCCCCCAGGCCAGGCTGGTCGAGAGCTGGCGGGCTCTCGCCGACTGCTTCCGCAGCCGCTGCGTCGAGCTCGGTCTCGATTTCGCTCACTTCTCCTCGTCCACGATCTCCGCGTCGACAACGTCGTCGTCGGAAGCGGCGCCCTCGCCATCAGTCGCGGTGTTCGCGGCCGCAGACTCGTACAGCTTCTGGCTGAACGCGCTGCTGGCGGCAGCGAGCGTCTCGGTGGCCGAGCGGATGGCGTCGAGATCGTCGCTCTCGAGTGCCTCGCTTGCAGCAGCCACCGCAGCCTCCACGGGCTCCTTGTCGTCGGCGGAGACGCTGTCGCCCTGCTCGTCGAGCAGCTTGCGGGTCTGGTACACGAGCGTGTCCGCGTTGTTGCGGATCTCGGCCTCCTCCCGCCGGCGGGCGTCCTCCGCGGCATGCGCCTCGGCATCGGAGACCATCCGCTCGATCTCGTCGGGCGACATAGCCGATTGCCCGGTGATGGTGATCGACTGCTCCTTGCTGGTCGCGCTGTCCTTCGCGGACACGTGGACGATGCCATTCGCATCGATGTCGAACGCCACCTCGATCTGCGGAACGCCCCGCGGCGCCGGCGGCAGGCCGACCAGCTGGAACTTGCCCAGCGTCTTGTTGCCGGCTGCCATTTCCCGCTCGCCCTGCAGCACGTGGATCTCCACGGACGGCTGGCCGTCTTCAGCAGTGGTGAACATCTCCGACCGGCGCGTCGGGATCGTGGTGTTGCGGTCGATGAGCCGCGTCATCACGCCGCCCTTGGTCTCGATGCCCAAGCTGAGCGGCGTGACGTCGAGCAGCAGCACATCGGTGACGTCGCCCTTGAGCACGCCGGCCTGGATGGCGGCACCCACCGAGACCACCTCGTCGGGATTCACACCCTTGTGAGGCTCACGGCCCGTGAGCTCGGTCACCAGCTTCTGCACGGCGGGCATGCGCGTGGAGCCGCCCACCAAGATCACGTGATCGATGTCGGCTTTCGCCAGGCCCGCGTCGTTGATGGCCTGCTCGAAGGGAGACCGGCAGCGCTTCAGCAGGTCGAACGTCAGCTCCTCGAACTTGGACCGGCTCAGCTCGTAGTCGAGGTGGAGGGGGCCGCTGTCGGTTGCCGTGATGAACGGCAGGTTGATCTGGGTGGTCTGCTTGGACGACAGGTCCTTCTTGGCCTGCTCGGCCGCCTCCCGCAAGCGCTGGCCGGCCATCGCGTCGGTGCTCAGGTCGACCCCGTGGTCGCCCTTGAACGACGCTGCCAACCACGCGACCACAGCCGCGTCCCAGTCGTCGCCGCCGAGGTGGGTGTCGCCGGCGGTGGACTTCACCTCGAAGACGCCGTCGCCGATCTCGAGCACCGACACGTCGAACGTGCCGCCGCCGAGGTCGAACACCAGGATCGTCTGGTCCTCGGTCTCCTTGTCGAGGCCGTACGCCAGCGCAGCGGCGGTTGGCTCGTTGATGATGCGCAGCACGTCGAGGCCGGCGATCTTGCCCGCCTCCGTCGTGGCGGTGCGCTGTGCGTCGTCGAAGTACGCCGGCACGGTGATGACCGCCTCGGTCACCGTGTCGCCGAGGTACTGCTCGGCGTCGAGCTTCAGCTTCTGCAGCACCCGCGCCGAGATCTCCTGCGGCGTGTAGTTCTTGTCGTCGATGGACTTGCCCCAGGTGCTGCCCATGTGCCGCTTGACCGAGGCAATAGTGCGCTCGGGATTCGTGACCGCCTGCCGCTTGGCGACCTCGCCGGTCAACACCTCGCCGTTGCGGGCGAATGCCACCACCGACGGGGTTGTGCGGTCGCCTTCGGCGTTGGCAATGACGGCGGGCTCGCCGCCCTCCATCGCAGCCACCACCGAGTTCGTCGTTCCGAGGTCAATTCCGACAGCCTTGGGCATCGTTGCGCCTTTCATGGTCAGGCATCCCGACCAACCGTGGCCAGGAATGCGAATTGGTAGCAGAGACAAGCATATAAGTTGAGTGTCTTATTAGCAATTTCTCTAAGTGATGCTGCCGGCCGCGGTGCGGAAAGCGCGACGGAGGCGACAGGAAACTCGGCGAAGTTGCGACCGGTTCCCTGTTGGATGCAACGCAATGTGTTGATGACGTCGACAAGAAATGCGGTGAGGTCCGCATCTCTCGCCTGCCGGATCGCTGGTCGACGAGGGTCCTGCCGCCGCCGCGGGCTCCCATTTGAGCACCGCGTGGGGGGGCTACCGTGCACGCCCATGGCATCGGCTGGCGACACGCACACGCTCGTGCTCCTGCGCCACGGCCAGAGCGTCTGGAATCTCAAGAACCGCTTCACCGGCTGGTGGGACGTCGGGCTGACTGACGACGGGCAGGCGGAAGCCCGCGCCGCTGGCGCCACTCTCCTGGCGGCAGGCATCGAACCCGACGTCGTGCACACGTCGCTCCTGCGGCGTGCAATCCAGACCGCCAACACAACGCTCGACGCGATGGGCCGGGGCTGGCTGCCGGTACGACGGCACTGGCGGCTGAACGAACGGCACTACGGAGCGCTCACCGGTTTGAACAAGGCCGAGACGGCCGAACGGCACGGCGCCGACCAAGTCCATCTCTGGCGTCGCAGCTACGACGTGCCTCCCCCGCCGATGCCTGCCGACCATGAATTCGACGTCGCAGGCGACCCGCGCTACTCCGACCTCGCAGCGGGCAGCGTGCCGCGCACCGAGTGCCTGGCCGACGTCGTGCGGCGAATGCTGCCCTACTGGCATGACGGCATCGTCGGCGATCTGCAAGCCGGCGCGACCGTGCTGGTGGCCGCGCACGGCAACAGCCTGCGAGCGCTCGTGAAGCATCTCGACGGCATCGGCGACAGCGAGATTGCCCAGCTCAACATCCCCACCGGAATACCCCTGCTGTACGAGCTAGATGCCAACCTGCAAGTCGCCACGCAATGCCCAGTCGAGGACCGCTACCTCCGCTGAGCAGCGCCTGGGAGCGACCAGACGAATAGCGGCGAGGGCGGCAGTGAACTCTGCGACGTTGCGACCTGCCGGATCGCTGGTCGCTGAGGGCACTGCCGCTCTCGCCGCGGGTGAACGCTGAACGCCGTCTGGCTACAGAGCGTCGATGCCGCGCTCGCCGGTGCGAATGCGCACAACGCTGTTGACGGCAGTGACCCACACCTTGCCGTCGCCGATGCGCTCCGTACGGGTGGATTCGACAATGGCATCCACCACCCGCTCCGCCAGTTCGGTAGCCACCAGCACCTCGATGCGGACCTTCGGAATGAAGTCCACGTGGTACTCGGTGCCCCGGTACGTCTCGGTGTGGCCGCCCTGGCGGCCGAATCCCCGTACCTCCGATGCGGTCAGCCCGGTGATGTCGAGATCCCGCAGCGCCTCGAGCACCATCTCGAGCCGGTGTGGCTTGATGACCGCTGTCACCATTGCAACCGAGGCCTCAACCATTGCGCCCTCCCGACTCAGCCTCTGTAGCGTCGCACGCCGCAGGGCCGATTGCACGCAATCTGCCCGATGAATGGGCGGCGGGCGCTAGTCTCTGGCGCGTCTTGGGGACCGGGCGCATGCTACGGTCCGGCGCTTGTGGGCCAGCCAGCCCCGGCGCAAAGGCCACTGCGGCAAGGAGCGGTATATGTCGGTAGCGAATCGTGCGGAGAGTCTTCGTGAAGTTGATCTGTTCTCCGACTGCAGCAGGAAGGAACTCCAACACATCGCACGCAAGGCCGAACAGGTCGATTTCACGGCCGGCGACAACATCGTTGAGGAGGGCAGCGGCGGCGCAATGGCCGGCTATGCCTTCGTGATCGTGCACGGCACGGCGGTAGTCCGGCGCAACGGGCGCAAGGTTGCCGAGCTCGAACCGGGCGAGTCCATCGGCGAGATGGCGCTGTTCGACGACGGCCCGCGCACCGCTTCGGTGGTGGCTGCCACCGACATGGAAACGATCATGCTGTCGCGGCGGGAGCTGAAAGGCATTATCGACAGCACCCCTTCGGTGGCCCACAAGCTGCTGTCGGAACTGGCCGGTCGCCTGCGCAAGGCGAACCGCAAGCTCTACGGCTGAACCGCTCACCGCCCCCTGCCGGCATCGTGAGCCCGCGGGCGCCGCTGGCGTTCGAGGCTCCCGGCCATCGCGGGGACGTCAGCTAACTTCGCCAGCGTGAGCAAGCCGCCTCTGCGACCGCACCAGCTCGTACTGGGCATCGGCATCGCGTTCGCGGCGATCACCGCTGCCTCAGGCATTGCCGCAGCCGCCTTCGGTTTCCACGAAGACACCGACGCCGCGCATCGCGAGGTGTTCGGCAATGTGCCGGGCGGGGTCAAGTTCGCGTTCTATGCCTTGACGTGCGTGCTGATCGTCTACGGAGCATGGAACTTCGCCCAGCGCACGCGCAACTGGCAGCGGGGCGCCCCTGATCGGCGCTCCACTACTGCGTCAAACGCCCGCCGCCGGCTCCACGACTACCGCGGCGGCGTGCTCATGCAGACGCTGCTGCGCGACCCGGCTGCCGGCGTGATGCACGCACTGCTCTATTACGGCTTCCTGGTGCTGCTGGCCGTCACCACCACGCTCGAGATCAACCACCAGCTGCCCACGGCTGCGAAATTCCTCGTCGGGCCCACCTACCAGGGCTTCAGCTTCGTCGGCGACCTGGCGGGAGCGATCTTCCTGGCCGGAGCGGTGTGGGCGATCGTGCGCCGGTATGCCGCGCGCCCGTACCGCATCCGGATCAAGTCGCGGCCCGAGCACATGGTGATCCTGATCGTGCTGGCGGCGCTGGGGGTCACCGGGTTCGTGGCCGAGGCGATGCGCATCGTGATCGACGGCCGGCCGGCATACGAGCAGTGGTCATTCATCGGCTACCCGCTGTCGGCAGCGTTCGACGGCCTGGGCAACATCCGCGGCTGGCACCAGGTGTGGTGGATTGCCCACGTGGGTTGCTTCATGGCCTTCCTGGTGATGCTGCCCATCACCATGCTGCGGCACATGTTCACCTCGCCGCTCAACATGTACCTGCGCGACCGCGAGCGGCCCAAGGGCGCCATGCGCATGGTGCCCGACCTCATGGAAGCCGACGACATCGAGACCATCGGCGTGTCGGTGGTGAGCGAGTTCACCTGGAAGCAGCTGCTCGACACCGACGCCTGCACCATGTGCGGCCGCTGCACTGCGGTGTGCCCAGCCCATGCCACGGGCAAGCCGCTCGATCCCCGCGAGATCGTGCTGAAGACCGGCGAGATCATGGCCGCGACCGGGGAGCACGGCGGGGTGACGCCGCCGATCGGCGCCGATGCCGAGATCACCGTGGCGGCGGACTCGGTGTTCGAGCGAATCACCCATGAGGAGCTCTGGGCGTGCACGACCTGCAAGGCGTGCGACGAGAACTGCCCGGTCAACATCGAGATCCTCGACAAGATCCTCGACATGCGTCGCTACCTGACGCTGATGGAGAGCGAGTTTCCCGCCGAGCTGGGCGGTGCGTTCCGGGGCATGGAGAACAACGCCAACCCCTGGAACCTCAACAACGGCGAACGGGCCGACTGGGCCGACGGTCTCGATGTGGAGGTGGTCGACGCCGATGACCCGTTCGACCACGAATACCTCTACTGGGTGGGCTGCGCCGGATCATTCGACGACAAGAACCGCCGGGTGTCGGTGGCCACGGCCAAGCTGCTGCGGCGCGCCGGGGTCGACTTCGCCATCCTGGGCCCGGGCGAGAATTGCACCGGCGACAGCGCTCGGCGGTCGGGCAACGAGTACCTGTTCCAGATGCTCGCAGCGGAGAACATCGCGGCGCTCAACGGCATGGGTGTCCGCAAGGTCATCACCCAGTGCCCGCACTGCTTCAACACGCTGCGCAACGAGTACCCGCAGTACGGCGGGAACTGGGAGGTCATCCACCACGCCCAGTTCCTCGAACAGCTCGTGGCCGACGGGCGCCTGGATCTGTCAGAAGCGCGGCTGGACGAGCGGGTCGTCTACCACGACTCGTGCTACTTGGGCCGCCACAACGACGTGTACCTGGCGCCCCGCAACGTCATCGGCAGCCTCGGCGGCGTGGAGATCGTGGAGGCTCCCCGCAACGGCACCAAGGGCATGTGCTGCGGGGCCGGCGGGGCGCGCATGTGGATGGAGGAGACCATCGGCACCAAGGTCAACGACGAGCGCTCGCGTGAACTGCTGGACACCGGCGCCGACCGCATCGCCACGGCGTGCCCGTTCTGTTTCATCATGATCGACGACGGCGTGAAGGGTCACGGCGTCGAAGACGACGAAGTCAAGGTCGCCGACATCTCCATCCACCTCATCGACGCGCTTGAAGCCTCTGAGAGCTAGTCACCCCCCGTCGCGTCAGCCACTAGTCGCGTCGACGGGCGCCCGAACGGAAGCCTCTGCAGCTCGGTACCTTCGAAATCGACGAGCTTTGGCTTTCTAGGATGCTCGAATGCCGTCGCTGGCCCAGCACTTGGACTTGACGGACGTCCAAGCTCGCGCCCAGCGGGCGCGCATTGACCGCCGGATTCAGAGGAAGAGGCAGGAGCCCTATACCTCCGTTGAGGTTGTCTTGTGCTGCGCGCTATTTCGCGTTGTCGATCCACATCGATTCGGCGGGCGCAATATCAGCCAAGTCCCCAGCGAAGTCACACTGCTCGCGGACCTCTTCGTTCGATCACCCGCCTCCATCACCAGCAAGATGCTGAACCTCGATGGTTCGCGCGCTAATGCTGCCGCCGATGAAGTCCTGTTCTTCGAGGCGATGGCGGCCGACTCTGCGCATTTCGCGGTCCTGTACGAGCGGGTCCTGCTTGCGGCCCGCCATATGGGCATCGGTCCCGAGCGAATGCCTGATTTCGTCGAACGCCATCCGGGAGGCGGAATCGTGCTGCTCGGACAGGACGACTTGCCTCAGCAGCCTCTCGTCGAATCCGTTGAACGTCTGGCGGCGAAGATACGAGCGCGCCAGCTCGCAGCCAGCGACGCCCAGACGACCCGTATCGCAGAGCAGACCATCCGGCTCGGACAGCATCGCTTCGCACGCGAGGTGCTGACCAACTACTGGCACCAGTGCGCCTTCTGCGAATTCGCGCCGCGATCGCTGCCGCGCAAGCGTCTGCTCATCGCATCCCACATCAAGCCGTGGGCCGCCTGCAGCGACCCTGAACGGCTCGATGCATCCAATGGAATCGCAGCGTGCCCCATGCATGACGCGGCCTTCGACGCGGGTCTCATCACAGTCAATGGGGGACTGCGGGTGCACCGAGCTCGTCGATTACAGCGGAGCCGCGAGATCGATCCCGGTGTCGAACACAGCTTCGGCCCTGCCCTCCGGAGCACGCTGCGCGTGCCGGGACACGCGGCGCCGGCGGCGCCGTACCTCCAATGGCACCAGCAACACGTCTACGCCGACGATGTCTGACGCGTGACCGAGGGACGGCCAAGCTCACCCTTGCGTCACCACTCAGACTTGAGGACCATTTGCGGAATCTCAGCCGGCAGGGGAAGCACCGCGGGCGCCAGCATCTCGTGTGCACCCCATACGACCGCAAGGTCGGGCTCGACGGGTCCGAGACGCTCCTCAATGGAACTCTCTTCGTCGATCGTTGAGCAGACGAGATACCAACACCGGACCCGGGGTCGCGAGCGCTTGAACGCGAGGACCGCCAGTGCTCCAGCATTCTCAGGATCGACGAGGGCTGTCTGGCCCCCGGACAGGTCGTGAACCCACAGCTGAGCTTGGCGCGTAACGCCGGGCTTGGGTCCATATAGGACCATTTCCCCGTCTGTAGCGAAGCCAGCGGCATCCGTCAGCACGGCAGGCACCCTGCGATCGCCTTGCTGAGTGCTCCACCGTTCGGGAGCAAGATCAAGGGTCAGCGTACGAGGCAAGCGAAGCCCGACGGAATGACCCTTGTCATCTGGTGTTTCTGCCCACGCCAGCCGCCTCGCGCAAACCGCGCGGCGGGCGCCCAGGTGCTCTTCAAGCCAAGCAGTCCTGTCGATTTGATGCATGCTGCCTGGCGTAGCACGTCCACCTCCGCAGCCGGAGGAACACCCGGTCATCCGTCCCACGAAATCGAGTCAGGTGACCAACTCGGCTCGCTCAGCGGCTCAATGCGAAGACCACGTTGCCGGCAACGGCGTCGGGGTTGGCCGGATCGAGATGCTGGTAGACGGCCATACGAGCAGCGCCGCAGTCGCCGAACGCGTCGCAGGCGAGCGTGCCGGTGAGGCCTTCGAAGCCCTCGACGGCCGAGAGGTGATCACGCAGCGCCGCCCTGTCGACAACGAGCACCCCATCTTCGATGCGCGACGTGCCCTCGATGGCGTCGAGCAGCAGCGTCGTGGCGTCGTAAGCCTGGGGCCAGTACGACCCGGCGGACACTTCGCCCAGTTCCGCGGCTAGGCGGTTCAGCACGTCATCCACGCCGCGGCCTGTGGCTTCGTTGACATCGTCTCCGTGGCGCGCGTCGCGACCCGCGAGATACAGGCCGGCCGATCGCGGCTCGCTCAAGTACTCGGCGCCGAAGAAGTCTTGTGTCGTCACGACCTCCAGGACCTTGTCGAAGTCACCGGTGGGACGGTGCTGCAAGACCTCGCTGGCTTCGTTCGGGAACAGCGTGACGAACACTGCCTCGGGTTCGCCCTCGGCGATGGAATCCCACGTCGCTGCGTGGCTGGCGGCCTGACGATGAATGCTCTCCGACGCCGTGACAGTGCCACCGCGCTTGGTGAAGGCGTCGGCGAAGGCCGTCGCGAGCCCTTCGGTGTAGGGATCACCGTCGTGGATTGCTGCAGCTCGGCGAACGCCCCTCTCGACGAACAGGAAGTGCGCGACGACCCTGCCGAGGTACAGGTCGTTGTGAGCCGTGCGGTAGTAGCCGTCGTGCCGGTGCTCGCCGGCATTGCCGGCCAAGTCGGAGGTCAGTCCGGGCGCCGTGTTCGAGGGCGAGATCATTACCAGCCCCGCCTCACTCAGCAGTGGCGCTGCGGCGACGGCGGCAGCGGTGCACGACGTCCCGATGACGCCGACCACCGGCTCGGTGCGCAGCACGGCGTGGGCTGCACGCCGACCGCCCGCCTCGGAGCACTCGCCGTCGAGACCTGCATCCACCTCCACCTCGAACTGCCCGTGCAGCGGGCCGTAGTCGCCCACGGCTATTCGAACCGCGAGGTACACCGGCGTCTCGCGGCCTGCTGCACCGCCGAGTGCGCTGATCGAGCGAATCTGCACGGCCTCATCGCTCGCCACTCGTACTTCGTCCAGCGGTCCGGTAGTTCCGGATCCGCGCTCGGCAGTCTCGGCATCGCCCGCGCACCCGACTGCCAGCATGGCGACCGCAGCCAGACTCGACCGTCGAGCCCAGACCGATCTGTGAGCGGCGTGCATACCGGTTGCCAGCCTGTCACATGGCAGCCAGCTACAGCATGCGGCGGGAGCGGAAGTTCTCGTGGTAGCGGCTGGGCGTGGGGCCGCGCTGACCCCGGTACTTGGATCCCAGCAGCTCGGCGCCGTAGGGATGCTCGGCCGGCGTGGTCATCTCCATGAAGCTGATCTGGCAGATCTTCATGCTCGGGTACAGCGTGATCGGCAGGTTCGCCACGTTGGACAGCTCGAGCGTCAGGTAGCCGTCCCAGCCGGGATCCACGAAACCGGCCGTCGTATGGATGAGCAGGCCGAGACGCCCGAGCGACGACTTGCCCTCGATGCGCCCGACAAGGTCGTCGGGCACCGCCACGCGTTCAAGAGTTGAACCCAGCGCGAACTCACCGGGGTGAAGGATGAACGCGTCGCCTGCGGCAACCTCCACCTCTTCAGTCAGGTCGGTCTGATCCTCCACGACGTCGATAACTCGGCGCGTGTGGTTGCGAAAGACCCGAAAGGTGGCATCCAGCCGCAGGTCCACCGATGAGGGCTGCACGGCTGCATCACCCAAGGGCTCGATGACGATGCGGCCCTTCTCAAGCGCCTCACGGATGCTCCGGTCCGACAGGATCACCTCACCCCCCTTTCGTCTTCGGCTGCCAGCGTGCCCGCCAGCGCGTGCCGCATCCGTCGCCGGGCGACCCTAGTGGCCAAGCACCGGTTCGAACGCCCCTGCCACAGCTGCACTGAATAGGCTCTGGCCTTCGCCCGCGGGTGTAGTTCAATGGCAGAACTTCAGCTTCCCAAGCTGATAACGGGGGTTCGATTCCCCTCACCCGCTCCGCAGCCTTTGCGTAACTTTTATGTCACGCTAGAGTGAGTCTCATGGCAGCAGCACGCACCGGCGCAGAGCGGTATCTGCGAGACCGCAGGACGGATGCAGAGTACGAACGAGCCTACGACGCTGCGCGCCACCGTATCGATCAGATTGACGGCATTATCCGGATACTCGACCAACGCCGATGCCGCTTGCAGCTGAGCAAGGCGGAACTTGCTCGTCGGGCAGGCCTGCGCCCAGAGGTGATCAGACGCCTCTTCTCGGCCGAGAACCCAAATCCGACGCTGTCGACACTCGTCGCGCTCGCAGGCGCTCTCGAACTCAAGATGACGGCCGCACCGCTTGAGACGAGCCGGGCTAGCTGAAGACGGTCCGGTTCCGTTCGAACTCCTCGCGGTAGCGGCGGATGCGACGGTAGTCCTTCGGGTCAGCCGGCTGCCGACGGGGCTTCGTCAGTCCTCCCAAGCAGATAATTGACGAGCCGCCGAGGTCGTCGGCGTTTCGCTCCAGCAGGCAGAAGAGCCGATGATTTGCATGGCTTCCCTGGACACGGACCTCATAGAAGCCGGCCATCTCGCTACGCATGGCCTGCCACTTCCCGCCGCCCGAGAATGCGGGTGGGGGCGCCTCAGCTACGGCATCCAGGACCGCGTGAACCTCGGCAGCCACATTTTCAGAGAGTGTCTCGAAGAAGTCGAGCGCTGGGACAGTCTCGTCCGCATCGTCGACCTTGGCGCGTTGGAAGAAGTGAATGAGCCAAGGAGCAGGACGAGGCGGGGTGGCCATGGTCAGAACTCGGGCTCACTCTCAGGCGTCTCAGTGCTCGCTTCGGAACTAAGGGAGCCAGCGAGCGTCTCAAGCTGGGCGACAACTTCACCGATCGCCGCAAATGCCGCTGCGGGCAGCGCCTGATCCGAGCGAAGCTCAAACACGATCTCCCCGCCGTCAATCGGCCAGAGCTGTCGGACTGTAGGGGCAGCCGTAGCCCGTTCGGCTACACGCTCACGAGTCGGTGGGGCACTCGGTGCGTGCGGCGAAGAATCGAGCGTCCCGACTGTTGTGGTCTCAGTAGCTGCGCCGGCCTCCGGTCCCCAGAGCACGACGTCACCGCCGTCACTCAGCTCTGCGAGTTCCGCAGAGACTGCGCTCTCGATGAATGATTCGATGAACTTGCTCGACGACGACGGTGTAACCCCCAACTCGTGGACGGCCCGTCCAGCGAGATGGCCAGGATTGAGCGATTGCCCCTTCGCGCTCTGGTCATAGAGCCGAGCGAATACACCGCAGTTATTGAACGCTTCCTGCATCGCTTGTCGCTCCGTCGCCGCATCCGTGGGTATGGCGATCTGCCGCGCCACGTCCGTCATCGTGAGCATTTCTCCGCGACCGGTGATGAGTCCCCAGTCCCGAAACGCCGACAGCCGCTGACGAAACGTCCCGCTATTGACCGTGCTGTGGCCCATGTAGGAGGCAAGAGCGGGTGTCGAATGCTCGAATCCGTACTTGCCGGCTTCCTTCAGGAATCGAGCAGCCTCCGACAGGGGCATGACCGGGAACCCCGTTCCCCGCTTGCGGCGCGGACTCTTGGCATCGTCGTTGGCAGCGGCCGGCTCCGTCTCGATATTCGAATCCTCGCTCATCACAACTCCATTTCCAACCAGGACAGTAACTTTAGTTTAGATCATACTGTCCGAGTATTACAGTATAAGTCTAACTATATCTTACTCATGACGGCGTCGAGCGAGGCTCGCAAGATCGGCTGAGGCGTTAGCAGAGCAAGCTGATAACGGGGGTTCGATTCCCCTCACCCGCTCACCTCATCCCGCCAGCAGTGTCGCAAGTGCCCAAATCGCTGCGACGAGCCCCACAAGAGCGAGCGGCACAGCCCGCCGCGCCGGCGCTCGCACGGCTTTCCCGCCGTCGCCGACGTACCGCGGACGCACCATTGCTGCCACGTTGCCCACGAACAGCGCGCCGCCCATCGCCAGCACCAGATACGGGATGAGATCGTCGCCGAGGAACATCGTTCCGTCGTTGGCCGCAGACATCAACATGCCGCTCAGTTCTCGTGCGCCATGTCGGCGAACAGCGTGTACTGCGGCATGAATGCCAGGCGTGCCGTGCCGGTCGGCCCGTTGCGGTGCTTCGCGATGATGATCTCCGCCATGCCTCGATCGGCGGTGTCCTCGTTGTAGATCTCGTCGCGGTAGATGAACATGACGATGTCCGCGTCTTGCTCGATCGAACCCGATTCACGCAGGTCCGACAGCATCGGCCGCTTGTCGCTGCGTGACTCCAGATTCCGGCTCAACTGCGAGAGCGCCACGATCGGCGTCTCGAGCTCGCGCGCCAAGATCTTGAGGCCGCGTGAGATCTCTGCGATCTCCACCTGACGGTTCTCGGCATTGGCTCGACCGCTCATGAGCTGCAAGTAGTCGACCACGATCAGTCCCAATCCACCCAGCCGGCTGCGCAGCCGTCGGGCCTTGGCACGAATCTCGGTGACGGTCACGTTCGGGTTGTCGTCGATCCACATCGGCGCGTCGCCCAAGCGACCCACGCTGCGCGTGATCTGGTTCCACTCGTCGGCGCGCAGCTGGCCCGTTCGCACCCGCGTGGCATCGACCCGCGCGTCGGAGGCCAGCAGCCGACCCGTCAGCTCGGCATGGTTCATCTCCAGCGAGAAGAGCAGCACCGGCTGCTGCAATTCCAAAGCCACGCTGGAGGCCATCGTCAGCGCCAGCGATGTCTTGCCCATGGCGGGCCGGGCACCCACCACGACCAACGACGACGGCTGGATGCCGGCCAGGATGCGGTCGAGCGAGGAGAAGCCGGTCGCCAAGCCCGAGAACGCATCGCCCCGTTCGTACAGCTCCTCCAGCCGGTCCAGGCTCTCGTCGAGCAAGTCGTGCAGGGACTGCGTGGAGTCGACAATTCGGCGCTCGGCCACGCTGAACACCAACGACTCCGCCTGGTCGATGGCCGCAGCCGTGTCATCGGGGCGACTGTGCGCCAGCTCCGAGATCTCCGACGAGACGGCGATCAAGCGGCGCAGCAGCGCGGTGTCTTCCACGATGCGCGCATAGCGGTCGATGTGGGTGAGCGTGGGCGTGGCAGCTTCGAGCGCCAGCAGACGCTCGGCGCCCCCGGCCGCTGTGAGATTTCCACTGCGCTCGAGCTGATCGGCGACGGTCAGGCAGTCGACGGGTTCGGAGGAGACATAGAGCGACTCGATCGCCTCGAACACAAGGCCGTTCGCGGGCACATAGAAGTGATCGACCGCGAGACGCTCGACCGCGGCGCCGATGGCATCGTTCGAGAGCAGCATCGCCCCGAGCACCGATTCCTCGGCGTCGATGTTCTGCGGCGGGACCCGACCACCGGCTCGGCGCGCGACATCGGTCGGCAGCTCCGCGAGACTCATCGCCCGCGATCCTGCCGTGCGGACCCTCTGGAACGCTTGGGCACATCACTGGGATTTCCAGTGGAATTCGCGGCCAGTTGTCCACAAGTGCCGCGGCGCGCTCTGACCATGTCCCCATGGCACTACGGGGGTGTGACACCAAAACCAGCCAAACCGGGCTGAGACCCGGCACGCAGCCGCGGCGCTAGCTCAGCGCGACGACCTCGACGTTGAAGGTGAACGACACGTCAGGGTGCAGCTCTGCCGAGACCTCGTGCGTTCCGATGGTTCGGATCGGCGCTTCGATCGTCAGCTTGCGCCGATCGACGTCAGCGCCTGTCCGGGCCGTCATGGCCGCAGCAATCTCCGCGGTCGTGACCGATCCGTAGAGATGCGTCCCCGAGCCAGCCCGGGCAGCAATGGTCACACCGTCCGCGACCAGTTCCTTGGCGACACGCTCGGCTGTCTCGCGCTCGCGCAGATCACGCGCAGATCGCGCCCGGGCCATGGCCGCCGCCTGGCTCACGGTGCCGTCGGTCGCTCGCAGCGCCAGCCCTCGCGGTATCACCGCAGCAGGCGCTGGGGCAACCACCTCGTCGAGATGCTCGTCGACCACGTCATCGCTGTGTTCCCGCTCGTCGCCCGGCGGGCCGCCTGCTCGATCAGCAGGCGGTCGGCGGTCGTCGCCCGGCCGCTGGCCGCGTCGCTTGTCGCCGCGCCGCTGCGTCATCGGCCGGCGCGCATATTCGATCAAGGCCATCTCGCGGGCTGTCTTGATCGCTCGGGCCACCTCGCGCTGCTGCTGGCGATTGTTCCCCGAGACGCGCTGGGCCCGGATCTTGGCTCGTTCGGAGACAAACGACCTGAGCAGTTCGGCGTCCTTGTAGTCGACGTAGGACACCCCAGATGTGGTGAGCGGGCTGACCTTGCGCCGACGCGGGCGGCTCCGAAGATCCTTCGCTCGGGCCCGACCGGTTCGCTTGCGTGGTGGCATTAGAACGGTTCCTCCTCAGGTGACTGTTGTGGTGCGCTGTCGCCGGACTCCCAGGTGCCGCCACTGCGGCGCTCGCGGGATCCGCCACCGTCGCCGGCCGGGCCTCGCGGGATCCGGGTGATCTCGGCAGTCGCCCAGCGCAGCGATGGTGCAATCTCGTCGGCAACGATCTCCACAACGCTGCGCTGGTCGCCGTCTGGTGTCTCCCAACTGCGCTGCTCGAGCCGCCCGGTGACGACCACGCGGTTGCCCTTGGCCAGCGACTCGCTGACGTTCTCGGCGAGTTCGGCCCAGCAGACGACGTTGAAGAAGCTGACTTGCTCCTCCCAGTCGTTTGTCTGGCGGTTCATCCACCGCCGGTTCACGGCTACGCCGAGCACTGCCCGGGCGCGGCCGGTCTGGGTGAATCGAAGTTCAGGATCGCGGGTGAGATTGCCCACCACGGTGATGGTGTTGTCAGCCATGACGCCTCCGCTTAGTGGCTGTTGGTCGACCCCTCGTCGAGCAATCCGCGCCGCTGCGCTTCGTCGTCGGGGAGTCGGATGAGCTTGTGGCGGACGACGTCGTCCGCGATCCGCAGGTACCGCTCAACCGGGTCCATCGCTCCGGGCTCAGCCCGCAGCTCGATCACCGAGTAGTAGCCGCGTGTCTTGTGGTTGATCTCGTACGCAAAGTCGCGCAAACCCCAGAAGTCGAACGAGGCCACCTCGCCGATCTCTGAAATGCGGCCTTGGACTTCATCCATGGCCTTGCGGGCTTCAGCGTTCTCCAGGTCACCATCGCAGATGACCATCAGCTCGTACGCGCGCAATTGGGGGCGACCTCCTGTGGACCCGCCGGGGCGGGGCCCCTTGCGGGGCAGGGATATGTTCTTGCACCCACCCTGCGAACCCGGCCCCAATGAGCAGGCTCGCTGCAAGCGTCGCTGACGCCTGTGGCTGGACGGGCACGCAAGTGCCCGTGGTGCGCTCGCAACGCTAGGCGCAGTGCTCGCCGATCACACCCTGAATTACTGGCGCGTCGCCTCCTGGCTCAGCCTCTAGGGCGGATGCTGCAGGGGATCCAGCACCGCCGCGAACAGCTCACCGGTCGCCGTTGCAAGGTCGATTTCGGCTGTCGGGGGCTTCGAAGCGATCCGCACCGCGGCGATGTAGTGCGTGGTCCATCCGGCGAACCATGCGTCACCGGTGCCTGTCGAGACTCCGGCTCGGCCGAGCGCCGGTACGCCGGACGGCAGCGTGAGTGAATCCATCCCGGCACGCAGCTCAGTGATCGACGTAGCTGCGGGAACCAGGGTGCGTTCCATCGGCCATCGATCCGTGTCGCGGTCGGGCAACGACCGGCTCGGCGGGGTGTCGCTCGCTTCGAGCACGATCCGCGAGGTGCGCCTCTCTCCCCCGGTGGCGATGACGCTGAACGCCGCCGCAACCTGCGACGCGTCGCCAGCGAGCGGGACGGTGCCGACGGAGGTCTCGTCGCCGCCATCGACGATCCACGCCCACACGACGTCTGCTGCCGGACCGAGCAGATCGCCGAACGGTCGGGGCCGCAACCCGGCTTCGACATCGACATCACCTGCCGTCGAGGCGCGGCCGGCACTCACGAGCACGCGCACATCGCCGCTGCGGTCCAGCACGGCGACCTCAGCACCGACCGCAGAGCTGGCCGCGCTGTCGAGCTGGGTGCGAACGGCTCGTACTGCGGCGCGCTGGGCAGGCACGTCGACGCTCGTGGTGACGTGCAACCCGCCGGTCACCACTCGATGAATGCCGTATCGCTCGACGAGCTCGACGTACGCCTGCCCTACGGCGGCCGTCAGGCCAGCCTCAGCGATCAGCATCCGGACGAACCCGCCCGCTGCAGCGTCGAGGGTGCCATGGTCTGGGGCGCCCGGACCGGCCGCGCCCACGCCGAGAGCGGCTGCGGGACGGACGCCGGCAGGCACCGGCTGGGATCGCCCCGTTGCCAATTCGTCGGATGTGAGCATGCCGTGCTCGTACATGGTCACCAGCACCCGGTCGCGATCTTGCCGGGTCGACCGGTACCGGTCGTCGGCAGGACCCGACGCTGCGTCGACGCCCCAAGGAGCGTCGACGAGCGACGCTATGTAGGCCGCCTGGGTGACCGTGAGATCCGATGCGGGGATGCCGTACCAAGCGTTGGCCGCGGCATGGACGCCGTAGGCACCACGGCCCAAGTACACGATGTTGGCGTAGCGCTCGAGAATCTCAGGTCGGCTGAGCTGGCGACCCAGCCTCAGCTCTGCCAGCAGCAGGCGGGCCTCGCTCGCAGCACCGTCGTGAGGATCGTGGACGGTCTCGAGATACCTGCGCATGATCCCGTTGCGCGCCGGATCCGGTTCTCCCCAGAGTTGCCGCAGCGCCACGGCGTACGCACCGGCATCGACGCCGTCACGCTCCAGGAAGCTCGGGTCGAGCACCGCAACCAAGGCATCGACAAGCGCCGGCGCCATGTCTTCCAGGCCCAGCGACGCGTGCGGGACGCTGGGGCCGATCTCGGCAATCGGTGTGCCGTAGCGGTCATAGAGCACGCTCGGCGCAACCGACGCGTGCTGCGGTGGCGAGGGGAGGCTGTCCAGCAGCCGGCTTCCGGTGCCTGCTGCAATCGCCAATGCCAGCACGAGCCACAGGAGCCGTCGAGCCCAGCGCCGGCGAGCGGGCATCCGGCCCAAGCTACTTCAATTCGGGTACCGCGAATCCGCTGGCCGCTTGGGTCCGGGACTCGGCGGTTGCAACCGATTTGTACCCTCGACGCAGTGACATCGAACCCAGCGGGATCGACCTCGGCCCGTGGGCTCGAGCCGGGCACACCTGTGCTGAGTGACGATGACCGGCGAGAGCTCCTGGAGCGCATCGAACCGCTGGCGGCAGCATTCGCTGGCGCTGGATACCGGTTCTTCCTCGTCGGAGGGCTTGTCCGCGATGCGCTGCTCGGTCACGGCCTGACCGGCGACATCGACATCACGACCGATGCCAAGCCGGACCAGATAGCAGTGCTCGCAGCCGGCTGGGCAGACACCGTCTGGGATCAGGGGAAGCGCTTCGGCACCATCGGCGCTCGGCGAGGCAGCACGACCGTCGAGATCACCACCCATCGGGCAGAGTCCTACGACAGCAGCTCACGCAAGCCGCATGTGCGCTTCTCCGACGATGTCGCTACCGATCTGAGCCGGCGCGACTTCACCGTCAACGCCATGGCGATCGAACTCCCGGGCTGGGCACTGCTCGACCCGTTCGACGGCTTGACGGATCTCGCGGGCGGGGTACTGCGCACACCATCGCCGCCAGAGGGCTTGTTCGCCGACGACCCGCTGCGGATGCTGCGAGCGGCCCGGTTCAGTGCGCAGCTCTCGCTCATTGCTACGCCGGAACTCGTCGCGGCAGTGCGCAGCTCGCGCCCGCGGCTGGCCATCGTGTCGCGCGAACGCATCGAGGCCGAACTCACGAAGCTCCTCGAACTGCCTCGGCCCTCCGCCGGTGTCCGCTTCTTGGACGACACGGGCCTGCTGGGAGATCTCCTGCCGCCATGGCGGCAGGCCGAGGCCGCGGTGCCGGCTGCCGCCCTGGACGACGTTGCTGATCTCGGCGATCCGGTCGCCCTGCGCTGGGCCATCCTGCTCGGACCCGTGTGCGACGAAGCCGCCGCAGCCCGATGCCTGTCCGCGCTGCGCTGCGACAACGCGACCCGCACGAAGGTTGCGGCGACTCTCCGCGCTGCACGAGCACTCGAGACAGCCGCCACACGCGCATCAGCCGACGACGCAGTTTGGCGAAAGACGGCACGGCAGCTCATCGCTGATCACGAGCCGGAGCTGGACGCCGCAGCCGCCAGCTTGGCCGCCTGGGGCAACGAGCTGCGCGAGCCGTTCGCCGCCCGACTGGCTGAGCTCCGAGCAACCGAAGGTGCCAGTCTCCGGCGCCTGCCGATCGACGGCCATCGCGTCATGAAGCTGCTCGGAACCTCAGGGCCGGCAGTCGGCGAGGCTCTGGAATGGCTGCGCACTCAGCAGATCGAGCACGGCCCACTGGATGCCGAAGGGGCCTGCCGATTGCTCACAGCTTGGAACCAGGGCCGGCAGCACTAGGGGCCGGGGGCATTTGAGCCCGCGCACTAGCGTGAGCCGCGTGGCGCTCCAGCCTCGCATCGCACCCGAGCCCGCCCCGGCTGTTCCCGGATCGGTTGACTACCGGCTCAGGCGGAGACGCCTGCTCGCAGATGTGGAAGCGGGCGTGGTGTCACGCGCCGAGGCATGCGATGCCCACCCCGACCTGCTGCGAGCCGCTCGCAACGCCGCCCCGCCGCTCGGCCGACGCTGCCCGCTGTGCCCCGACGGCGACTTGCGGATCGTCGGCTACGTCTTCGGCCCGCGCATGGGCAGCGGGGGCAAGTGCGTGCTCTCGGACGCAGAACTCCAGCGCGTCGCCCGGCGCAACGGCAACTTCATGGCCTATGAGCTCGAGGTGTGCCCGGAGTGCGGCTGGAATCACCTCATCCGGAAGTACCCGCTCGGCGCCGGCTGATCTGGCGCGCGGCTGCAGCCGCGGTGTCCCGGTGGCAGCAGTGAGAGTTTCTGGCATCCTCCGATGAATCCTGATCGATGAATTCAGTAGGTGACGATGAAGTTTGAGCTCGGCGACCGCGTGATCTACCCCCATCACGGTGCGGCGGAGATCATGGCCCGGGAGCAGCGAAACGAATTCGGCGAGGCCCGCGAGTACCTCGTGCTCAAGACGGCGCACGGCGACTTGACGGTCAAGGTGCCCGCCGACATGGTCGACGAGGTCGGCATGCGGCCGCCTATCGACACCGACGACGTCGAGGATCTCTTCGAGCTGCTCGCCAAGAAGGATGTCCGCGAGCCGGCCAACTGGAGCCGACGCTTCAAGAATCACCAGGAGAAGCTGAAGTCCGGCGACATCTACCAAGTCGCCGAAGTAGTCCGGAACCTCGCACTGCGCGAGAACGCCAAGGGTCTCTCGGCCGGCGAGAAGTCGATGCTGGAGAAGTCCCGCCAGATTCTCGTCTCGGAACTGTCCATCAGCATGGACGTCACCGAGGACGAGGCCCGCCAACAAGTGGAATTGCGGCTCGCCGGCTGAGCGGGCAGCGATCGGGCGCGACGATGCGCCGACAGCAGGGCGCCGCGGCGGCAGCAGCCGGCATCGGCATCTCACGCCTGTCAGGTCTCGCTCGCACAGCGCTTGTCACCAACGTCCTCGGGATCGGCACCATCGGCGATGCCTTCGCTGCCGCGATGCGCATCCCGAACTTCCTCCAGAACCTGCTCGGCGAAGGTGCCCTGTCGGGAGCATTCGTTCCCGCCTACAGCTCGCTGACCGAGCGCGATGAGCGCGCAGCGGGTCGATTGGCCGGCGCCATTGCCACGTTCTTGGTCGCAGTCACCGCGGCCGCTGCGCTGATCAGCATCTTGGCCGCACGGCCCTTGGTGCGGCTCATCGCCTGGGGTTTTGTGGGCGAGCGGTTCGAGCTCACGGTCACGCTCGTGCGCATCACGGTGTGCGGCACGGCGTTGGCAGTGCTGAGTGCATGGTGCCTCGGAGTGCTCAACAGCCACCGTCGCTTCTTCCTCTCCTATGTGGCGCCAGTGGTCTGGAACGCGACCCAGATCGCCGTGTTGGTCGGCGTGCTCGCATGGGGGGTGGCGGGCGCCGACCGCGCGACGGCATTGGCCTGGGGCGTAACTGCCGGGGCAGCGGCCCAAGTGCTCGTGCAGTTGCGAGGTGTCTGGCGGGCCAACCCGCGGATCTCCCTGAACTTCGGTTGGCGGGAACCGCAAGCCGCCGGGGTCATCAAGCGATTCGGGCCTGCGGTGGCCGGTCGCGGGGTACTGCAGATCTCGGCCTTCCTGGATCTCGCGCTGGCCTCGCTGCTCAGCGTGGGAGCGGCAGCAGCGATGGCGGCTGCGCAGACGCTGTATCTGCTGCCGCTGAGTCTGATCGGCACCAGCATCGCCGCGGCCGAGCTGACTGAGCTGAGTCGCATCCGGGAACCCACCGTGATTGCCGAGCGCACGTCTGCACGCCTGTGCGCGACTGCATTCGGCGTCTCCGGCGTGGTGGCGATCTATTTCGCAGCCGGCGGACCGCTCACCGATTCGGTGTTCAATCTCGCCGGGTTGCGCACGGCGATCGCAGACGACGACATCACCCTGATCGCCCTGGTCCTGGGTGCCTACTCGCTCGGACTGGTGCCGCTCGTGGCGTCGAGACTGTGCCAGAACGTCCTGTTCGCCGCGCGCGACACGCGCACGGCGGCCACCATCGCGGCGATCCGGCTGGCTGTCTCGCTGGCAGTCGGCGCAGCACTGATGCTGCCGCTGGACCGGGTGCTCGTGCTCGAGGGCGCCCTCACCGGGTTCGGCGACATCGATCTGTTCTCGCTGGAGTCCACATGGACACTGCTGGATTCGGGGATCCGCTCAGATCCCGCACTGCCCGCCCGCCTGGGCGCGGTAGGCCTGGCGCTCGGTGCGGCGGTGGGTGCCTGGGTCGAACTGGGCTTGCTGCGTCGAGCAGTCATGCAACGCCGTCCCGCGCGGGCTGGCATGCCAGCGGGAGCCGACTGGCCGGCGGGGCGGCTGTTCGGGGGCGCGATTGCGCGTCACCTGGTGCCGGCAGTCGTGACGTTCGTTGTCGGTCTGGGGGTCACGCTCGTGCTGGCACCAGTGCCTTCCGTACTGCGAGTCGCGGTTGCCGGCTTGACCATGGCAGGGCTTCACCTTGGCTGCGGACTGGCGCTCCGGTTGCCCGCGGCCCGAGCACTAACTTCGCAACTGTCCCGCGTGGCACCGAAGCGAACGCACGGCGCCCCGCACGCAGACACCCGCTCCGAGCCGGACGAAGCCCCCACCGACGACAACGAAGGAAACTGAGCCGAAATGACAGCGCAAGCCCCAGTGCACATCATCACCGACAGTTCCTGCGACCTCAGCGAAGAGGTCACTGCAGGCCTTGGCATCACGGTGGTTCCGTTGGAGATCCGGTTCGGCATGCAGTCATTCACCGATCGCGTCGAGCTCAGCACGGCCGACTTCTGGACGCGCTGCCGGACCAGCGACGAGCTTCCGTCCACCGCGGCGCCCTCCCCCGGCGCTTTCGCGCAGGCCTACCAGCGCGCCGCCGATGACGGCGCGAGCGAAGTCGTCGTGATCACGCTGAGCGGGGATCTCTCGGCAACGATCGAAGCCGCTCAACAGGCGGCATCGGAAGCCCCGAGCGGGCTCACCTGTCATGTGGTGGACAGCCGAACGGTCAGTGCCGGCCTCGGGCTGCTGGTCATCGCTGCCGCGGAGCTTGCCGCCAGCGGTGCCGACGGATCGCAGATTGCCGATGCCGTACGGGCGTCGGCGGAGCGAGTCCGTGTTCACGCCGCGCTGGACACGTTGGAGAATCTGCGCAAGGGCGGCCGCATCGGCGCTGCGCAATCGCTGCTGGGCTCCGTGCTGTCGATCAAGCCCCTGATCACCGTCACCGACGGCCGCGTCGAGCCAGCGGGCAAGCAGCGAACACGAACACGCGCGCTCGCGCACCTGGTCGACCTGGTGGCAACAGAGGGCCCGAACATCTCGGTGATCGCGGTGATGCATGCGGACTGTGACGATGTCGACGATTTTGTGGCGCGGATCGCGCCGCTCACCGACACTGAGCCCAGGGTGATGCTGATCGGTCCCGTCGTCGGAGCACACGCAGGTGTCGGCACCATCGGCGTGGTCTTCATTACGAAGGAGTGACCGACACCGGCTCGAACGAACGGTACGAGCGGCAGGACCTGCTGCAGCCGGGCGCAGTCGAGACGTGGTCCGGATTGGATCGCACGCTCAATCGACCGGTCACGATCCGCCGGGCAACCGCCGACAGCGAGATAGGTCACCGCCTGCGCCTGCAGGCCAAGGCACTGGCGCGTGTGGAGCACCACGGCTTGCTGCACATCCTCGACACCTACGACGAAGCGGATCATTTTGCGATCGTCACCGAGCAATTGCCCACGAGGATGCTCACTGAGGAACTCGCGGCGCCCAATGGCGACACCAGGCGCTTGGCAGCGACCGAAGCGATCCGTGTTGTCATCGCGGTGACCGAGGCGTTGGCTGTTCTGCACAGCGCGGGCTTCGCTCACGGCGGCGTCGATGCCGAATACATCGGATGGCGCGCTGAGGTGGGCTGGGTCATTCTCAACGGCCCGCCCACCGACGACGCCGTCACCATTCCCGCGACGCGGCGCGCTGATCTGGCTTCGATTGCAGTGCTCGCGCACCGACTCATTGTCGGAGCTGCGCCGCAGCGACGACCCGATGGCACCTGGGAACTCGACCCGGCCGTGCCCGATGTCGTGGCTCCGGTGCTCGCGAGGGCCATCAGCGCGTCGGACCCATGGCCCGATCTCCCATCGATGCTGCTCGCACTGCGTTCGGTCGTGGACGAGCTGCCGGCGACCGACGGCACCGGTGGCGATCGCAGATCGGTATGGCAGGCAGAACGGCACTGGCTGGCGCCCGTCGGCATTCTGGTGGCCGCAGCCGCCACGCTCGTCGGGGTTGCGTTGGTCATCGGGCAGCCATCCGAACCGGCCACAGATGCATCGCCGCCGCTCGTGACCGCGGCGCCGGACGCTGGTACGCAGCCAGTCGTCACCGTGGTGCCCTCGGCAACCGTCGTCGCGACCGCTGTGACCGTCGCGCCGCAGACGGCACCGACAGCGCCACCGGCGCCGACGACGACCCAAGTTCGTCGCGTACCGATATTGCTGGAGTCCATCACCGACTTTGATCCGGCCGGCGACGACCGGATCGAGCATCCTGAACGCCTCATCTTCATCAACGACGGTGATCCGGGCACCGGCTGGAGCACCGCGCGTTACAACACCCGAGATTTCGGCGGGCTCAAAGACGGTGTCGGGCTGATCGTTGTGCTGTTCGGCGACGAGCCACACTCGGTCGAGCGCCTGGTGATCGATTCGCCCACCGCCGGGTGGTCCTTCGAGCTGTATGCCTCGAGCGAACGCAACCGCACGTTGATCGATTGGGGCAGTCCGGTCGCGACCGCGCAAGACATCACGGGTTCGACAACGCTGGAGGTGCCATCTGCCGAGGCCGCTGCCCTGCTCGTGTGGATCACCGATCTCGGTGACGAGTTGCCCAACGGCGGGCATCGGGTCACCGTTTCTCGGATCGAGGTCACCACCACGATCAGCGGAGCCGAAGCACCCCCCAGCACCGACGCCATTACGCCGTGAATACAGATGCAATAGCTGTGGGGGTGGCAGGCGATTCTGCGACGTTGCGACCTGCTGGATCGCTGGTCGCTGAATCGCTTGCCGCCGCCGCAGCGGGCGTACCATCTGCGCGGTCGCTCATGGCCTGGGCCAAGATGCTTCTAGGCTTCCGCCGATGATCTCGAAGCGCTCGAAAGGCTCTGGCGAGAAGCCCGACGACAGCATCGACGCAGCCGTCGCTCGGTTTGCCGATGCCGTCGACGCCGTGCGCGCCCGGACGAGCGGACCGCTGATCACGGCTGCTCGAGCGCTGGTGTACGGCCTGGTCATCGTCACCGCGGCGGTCGGTGTCGTGGTGCTCGTGGCCGTTGCGGCGATCAGGGCACTCGATATCGCGGTGCCGGGCGACGTGTGGTCTGCGCACCTGATCGCTGGCGGCATATTCGGCGGTGCCGGAGCATGGGCGTGGTCCAAGCGGCGACCGCGTGCGGCAAGCGAAACATGAGCAGCGGCGCTGGATCTCCTGACGCCACTCCGCGCGACGTGATCATCGTCGGGAGCGGCCCGGCTGGCCTTACCGCTGCCATCTACACCGCTCGAGCAAGCTTGCAGCCGCTCGTGATCGAGGGCGAGCCGTCTTCCACCAGCGACCAGCCGGGCGGGCAGCTCATGCTGACCACCGATGTCGAGAACTATCCCGGATTCCCCGATGGCGTCCTAGGTCCTGACTTGATGGCCAGCTTTCGGGCTCAAGCAGAACGCTTCGGTGCCGAATTCCTCACCGCCAAGGCCACCAAGATCGACTTTGGCGAACAACCGTTCTCGGTCTGGGTAGGCGATGTGCGTTATCGCAGCCGCACGGTGATCGTGTCCACCGGAGCGCAGAGCTTGTTGCTCGAGTTGCCCAACGAGGAGCGCCTCATCGGTCACGGCGTGTCCACCTGCGCCACTTGTGACGGCTTCTTCTTCCGGGGTCAGGAGATCGCGGTGGTGGGCGGTGGCGACAGTGCCCTCGAAGAGGCCACCTTCCTGACGCGTTTTGCAGCAAAGGTGTACGTCGTGCATCGACGCGACGAGCTGCGAGCGTCGAAGATCATGCAGGATCGGGCCTTTGCCAATGAGCGGATCGAGTTCTTGTGGAACCGGCAGGTAGTGGAGATCCTGGGTGACGAGCGCCTAGAGGGCGTCATGCTCGAGGACACGCAAACGAAGCAGCGTTCGCCGCTCGACATCTCAGGCCTGTTTATCGCGATCGGGCATCGACCGAACACCGATCTGTTCGCCGATTGGCTCGACCGCAAGCCCAACGGCTATCTCGTGACCGAGGCTGGCAGCGCTCGCACGAACATCGAGGGCGTCTTCGCCTGCGGCGACGTGCAAGACGACTACTACCGCCAAGCAGTGACAGCCGCCGGCTCGGGCTGCCAAGCTGCCATCGACGCCGAACGTTGGCTTGAAGCCCACGGTCACTGAGACTCTGGCGTCAACCGCCGTCGGCCGAGACCGCAGCGGTAGCCTCGCGGCAACCACGAGATGAGGAGCCAGCGATGGCCGAAGGTATTTCCACCTTGGACGACAGCACGTTCGACGAGACCGTCGGGAGTGCTGACAGCCCTGTGCTGGTGGATTTCTGGGCCGAATGGTGCGGACCGTGCAAGATGATCGCCCCCATTCTCGAGGAGATCGCCTCAGAGCACGACAACATCCGCATCGCCAAGGTCAACGTCGACGAGAGTCCCGACTTGGCCATGCGCTACCAGGTGATGAGCATTCCGACGCTCATCATGTTCCGAGACGGCGAACCGGCCAAGCGTCTTGTCGGCGCCAAGCCGAAGAGCGCCCTGCTGGCTGAGATCGGCGAGTTCCTCTGATCCGACCGTTCGGCATCGGCGCGGCAGGTCCGCATGTTCGAGACCTCCAGCATCGGCTGACCGCGACTGGTCACTGGCACGGCCCGATCACCGGCATCTTCGACTCGGCAACTGCCGAGTCCGTCAGGGCATTCCAGGCGCAGCGCTCGATCGACGTCGACGGCATCTGCGGCCCCGAGACATGGGGACTGCTGATCGAGGCGGGCCAGCGGCTGGGAGACCGCTTCCTGTACCTGCGCACTCCACACCTGCGGGGCGATGACGTCGCCGAGGTGCAGCGGATGCTCAGCACGCTGGGTTTCTCTGTCGGGCGCATCGATGGGATCTGGGGTCCACTGACCGCTGCCGCGCTCGCCGACTTCCAGACGAATATGAGCCTGGGCGGTGACGGCGTCTGCGGTGGCCGAACCCTGCAGACGCTGCAGCAGCTCGTGCGGCCGCTCGGCGACGCATCAGTCGTCGCCCACATCACCGAGCGGCAGCGCTTGGAATCTGCCGGCGGCCAGTTGATCGGACGGCGCATCGCCGTTGGCGAAGCCGGCGGCCTCGAGCCCGTCACCGCGTCGGTGCGGCGCGAGATCGGTCGCGACGGCGCAGAGGTGCTGACCGTTCACCATCCTGATTGGTCAACGCAAGCCGCGCAGGTCAACCGATTCGGTGCAGCCGTCTACATCGGCTTCGAGGTCAAGCCAGCCGCACCCTCGGTTAGCTACTTCCAGGGTCGTCACTTCGTGAGCCGCGCCGGCCAAAAGCTCGCCGTCGACATCGCAGGCGGGTTGGAACCAATGTTCGGCTCCGTTGAAACGAACGGCATGGGGCTCCCGATGCTGCGTGAGAGTGCCATGCCCGCCGTGCTGTGCAGGTTCGAGCGCATCGACGTTCTGCTTGAACAAACCAGGCAAGTGGCTGACGTCGTGGCTCAATCGACCCGCGATCTGCTCGCTGATCAGCCCGCGGCCTGACCTCAACGCAAGTTTCTCCCCACGTTGTCCACAACTAGTGGACAACAAGTTCAGATTGAGGCTGCGAATCTCGGCGTCAGCGCTCCCGTCTTCCAAGGCTTGAGTCCGTCAGCAAACGCCACTCAACCTTCGAGGGCCACTTGAAAGTGCCCTGTGGGCCGCTCGGGTCACGGCTTCGCCAATCGGCTCAGCCTCTGAGGTTGTCGGTTAACGCCGCGTAGAGCCGGCCGAGATCCTTCATATCAGCGAATCTGATGACAATCTGACCCCCCTGGCGGCCGAGTTGCACCTCGACGGCAGTTGTGAGGGCGGCGGCCAAGGCAGATTCGACCTCCAACACCGCTGCGGGGCGATCCTTGGTGGCAGGAGCCAGCGCAGCGGGCTCGTCAATTGGCTGATTCGGCTTTGATTCGCGTTCAGACGGTGCGCCGAGCGCTCGCACTTCCTCCTCCACCGTGCGCACAGACCAGCCTTCATCGACCGCGCGCTCGGCGAGCAATTCGAGCTCGACAGGGTCATCGCAGGCGCCGCTCGCCCGCGATGATCTCGAAACGGCCGACTATGCCCGTCTCGCGTACGACGATCGGCTGCAAGATCCCGATCTGGCGAATTGAATCCGCCAGGGTGTCCAGTGCCGCAGTGTCGAAGTGCTGTCGGGGTTGGAGCGGATTGACTTCGACGGCCGAGACGGGCACTTCGCGATAGGCCGATTGGCCAGTCGGGATGAGCGCGCCGAGCCCTCGCCCGAGCCCTCGTTGAGCATTCATGTGGGGGCTCCTTCGCGACTGATCGACCAGACGCCGCCCGGACCTGCCTGCTCATGTTCCCGGCCCTCATTCGAACCGGGATCATGAGCCGTGCGGGCACTGGCTGCCTCCGCCTGGCCGCCGCGCTCATGAATCTCCCGGGCGAGTTCGCGGTAGGCCACGGCGCCACGGCTGTTGGGCGCGTACACCGTCACCGGCTGCCCCACGCTCGGGGCTTCAGACAAGCGCACCGTCCGCGGGATCACCACCCGGCACACCCGATCACCGAAGTGCCGTCGAACATCAGAGACCACCTCCGCCGCAAGCCGTGTCCTGGCGTCGTACATCACCATGACGATGGCACTGATAACGAGGGCGGGATTCAGGCCCTGGCGCACCATTTCCACGTTGTGAAGCAGTTGGCCCAGTCCCTCGAGCGCGTAGTACTCGCACTGGACTGGCACCAGGATCTCGACCGCCGCACTCAACGCGTTGACGGTCAACAGTCCGAGCGACGGCGGGCAGTCGATGAAGATGTAGTCGTAGTCGTCAGCGATCGGGGCGAGAGCGTGCCGGAGTTTCAACTCGCGACTGAAGGCCGACACGAGTTCTATCTCCGCGCCAGACATTTCCAGCCGTGCTGGCGCCACGTCGAAGTGCTCGATGCCGGTCGGTTGGATGCAGTCGACGATCTCTGCCGTGCCGAGCAATACCTGGTACATGGAAGTGCCCACGACACGCGGGTCAATGCCGGCACCAGTAGCGGCATTGCCTTGTGGATCCATGTCGACAAGCAGCGTCTTCTGGCCCAGATCGGCAAGTGCCGCACACAGATTGACGGCCGTTGTCGTCTTGCCGACGCCGCCTTTCTGGTTCGTCACCGCAATGATCCGACCCATGCAGTCTCCGTTCGCTGACGCCTGAGGGTCAGCGTAGGCCAGTCGTGGACCCGCTGCGGGGCCGCAGTGTTTCACGTGAAACATCTGAGATACGGTTCCACGCATCATGGCGGTGGCAGAAGAACGCCTGGTTGCCGTGCTCAGACACGGTCAACAACAGGGCTTTCTTGGCGCCGGTGACCTCCTGGCCCATGTGGAGCACGCACGAGCTCACCATGCGGCAGCTCGACCGATGCCCGGTCAGCGCTGGTGCGATCTCGGGAGCGGCGGGGGAGTGCCTGGGCTTGTGATGGCGCTGGAGCAGCCCAGCATCGAATTCGTGCTGTTGGATCGGTCCCAGCGCCGGGCTGATTTTCTCGAAACTGCTGTTCAGGATCTCCAGCTCGCCGATCGTGTCACGATCGCGCTCGGCGATGCCGCTGAACTCGCTCATCTCCGCCGACATCGCTATGCCTATGACGGCGTCGTCAGCCGGGCGTTCGGTCCTCCAGCCGCGGTCGCAGAGTGCAGTGCCGGCTTGCTGCGCGCCGGCGGCAGACTCGTGGTCAGCGAGCCGCCCAGATGCAGTGAGGCGCGCTGGCCAACCGACGCTCTCGCTCAGCTCGGGATGCACTTCGTGCGGAGAACCGCAGGCGCACCGACGTTTGCCGAGCTGGAGTGCCTGGCAACTGCCGATCCGGCGTACCCCCGAACCTGGAAACAGATCCGGAAGCGACCGCTCTTCTGAGTGATCGAACGGACTACGCCTCGTCGCTCGGGTTGGGAGCGTCGCTCGGGCTGGACGGCACCAGCACGACGCGGCGGCGGGGTTCGTCGCCCACCGAGATCGTGTCGACACCGGTGATCTCGTTGACGGTGTCATGCACGACCTTGCGGTCGGCTGCATTCATCGGCTCGAGTCCGCGTTCCGTTCCGCGTTCCAATACAGCACCCGCGAGCTCGCGTACGTACGCTTCCAGCGCCTCGCGTCGGCGCTGCCGGTAGCCGCCCACATCAACCCGTACTCGCGCGCGGCGTATACCTGGCAGTCTGCGCTGCAGCATGGTCTTCGCGACCTCCTGAAGTGCAACGACATGGCGGCCGCGCGGCCCAATCAGCAACCCCAACGCCTCGTTCTCACCCTCGAGATTGATCTCGAAGCTGTCGTCGTCTGCTGCGACTGGTACCGCCTGCGCTTCGATACCGAACGCATGTACCAGGCCGTCCAGGAACTCCTGGACCATGACTTGCTGTTCGGCTGTCGTCGTCTCATCTGTCATCTTCGTCACCTCTGATCGGGCACGCATGCGTTGGGGCCCGCCGCACATCGGGCGGTATGAGTCCACGGGCGCTGCTATTGCATTGCTCGCACGATGTGGGCCGTGCTCAGCCTACGGGTCTGTCGACGCGGAACCCCTGAGATTCGCGACGCACATTGCTGCCGACCGAGGAGTTCAGAGTCGGGGCGGCTCGCACTCGCCGGGATAGAACTGTGCACAGTACGCCCGGTACTTCATGATCTCGCCATCGGTGCTCACCAGCCGGGGGCGCGGCACGTAGTGCTTGCGACTCCAGATCACCACGTCCTGCTTGACCTCGCCGATCTGCAGATCCGCAATGAACTTGTTCACGATGGGCGCCCGCATCCGCGTCGGCAAGAAGCTGAAGCCGACGATCGGTCGCTTGGGCTTATGCAGCGTGCGCATCCTCGACACGATGGACATGTCGATCAGCGTGCCATCGACAGGCGCCGCCAACACCCACAGCCGAGCATCGAGGCCGATGGAGTGCTCCCGGAACTCGACGAAGGAGTAGCCCAGCCCGACCACGTGGGCAATAGCCGATACATGCATAGTGAGCTTGGCGAACTTGGCAATCCTCCGGGTCGTCGAGAAGCTGAACCGGCTCTCAAGTCGCGGCCCATCGATCGACACCGGCGCGTCATTGGAGACGTTGTGGTAGCCGTGGATGCAACTCAAGTGCGCAATGTCCACCGAGTTCTCGCTGGTTTCCTGTGGATGGCCGGCGAAGCGAATCGTCCGGATCTGGAGATCGGTCCAGTCGTCATCGGTCTGCGGAACATCAGGCAACTGCCACTGCGAGGGTCGCCCGCCGAGGCCCCACCAACCGAAGATGAGGCCTTCGATCTCACGGACTTCAATGAGGTCCAGCTTCGCGGAACGGGCGGGCGCTCCAGATGGTGTGGCCACGCACTCCCCGCTGGTCTCGAATTCGAACCCGTGAAAGGGACAGACGAGTCTCCCGCCGACGACCCTCGCCCCGGCCTCAGGTCCCAGATCGGACCCCAGATGAGGGCAGACCGATTTCGCGATGCAGATCTGGCCGGCGGGATCAGACCAGATGACGATCTCTTCGCCCATCCAGGTGCGTTGAATCAATCCCGCCTTCTGTACGGCATCGCGCGTAGCGATGAAGAACCAGCCTTCTGGAAATGGTGGCAGCGAACTAACGTTTGCTGCCTGCTGGGGTCTGGCCATCGAGCCGCGCTCTCCATCCGAAGCGATGCCGGCAGGCTAGACCGGATGATCGGCGCCCCCGGGAAGTGCCGGTGCTGCACTCCCTACCAGTAACTATCCGTACACTTGAGACGATCTTCCCGAACGCTGGGCTGACCACCGTGCCCCGCGTGACCAGGAGCGTCACTTGACTAGTGCATCGACAGCATCGACGAGGGTCACCACCGCGCAGCCGCTCGACCTGACCGAGGAACTCCTCTTGGTGCTGCTCAGCGAGGAGAGCGGGTACTTCCACCAGGTTCCCGGTTGGCATCTGAATTGCGCCATGGCCGGGGCGGCGCTGGCCGAGCTTTCGCTGCAGGCGCGCATTGACACCGACATGGACTCGCTGATCCTGCTGGACAAGACTCCGACTGGCAAGCCGATCTTGGACCTCGCCCTCCAGCAGATCGCGAGCGAGCCCGAGCAGCGCAGCGCTCAGTACTGGGTGGAGCGCCTCGCGCCTCGCGCCGAGATGATGCTCGACTTGGCACTGGAGCAACTGGTCAGACTTGGGATCCTCGAGCATCACGACGGCGAATTCTGGAGCTTGACGGCAGCAGCCCGGCACAGCGATTTCTTTGCCGGCGATGACGACGACACGGCCGTCCAATTCATCAAGACGCGCATTGGCAGATCGATCTTGCTGGGCGAGATTCCCAGCCCGAGAGACGTCATCATCATCGGCCTCGCCCACACCTGCGATGTTCTGCGCTTCATCTTCGAGCTCGACGACGAAGCGGAGGAGCGGGTCCAGCTCATCTGCCAGATGGACCTGATCGGCAGGGCCATCGCGGATGCCGTCGCGCACAACTTGGTGGCGTCGCTGCTCAGAAGCTCTGCGCTGACGAAGTCGGTACCCAAGCTGCCGCTTAACAAACTGCTGCTCAATCGTCATTTCCTTCGGGGGAACATCCCGGCTGTCTATGCACAATTGACTGAAGAGTTCGGTTCAGTCTTCAGGCTCAGCCCCCTGTTCTCCGGGCAGGAGATCACGTTCCTATCAGGCCCTCGCGTCAATCGCTGGGTTCACCGTCATGGTCGCATGCATCTCAGATCGAGCGATTATCTCCGAGGTCTCGAAACTGCGTATCACGCCTCCGGGCTGCTGCCTGCGCTGGATGGTGCAGATCATTTCCGCATGCGCAAATCGCTGCGTGCAGGCTACGGCCGGGCGCGTTTCGAACAGCAGCTCGAAACGGTATATCAGCACGCTCGGGCGTACATCAGCAAATGGAACGTCGGGGACACATTTGGAGCCGTATCGATGTGTCGCGGTTTCGCCGGTGCTCAGGTCACGCCGTTCCTCGCCAGCATTGAGGCAGATGATGTCATCGACGATCTCATCGCCTATAAGTCTCGGGTGCTCATGACCCAAGTCGTCAACGTCTTGCCGAATTTCATGCTCAATACACCACGCATGAAGCGCAAGAAGAAGGTTGTCGACGTGCTGTACGAGCGCGTGCTGGAGTCACATACGGCCGCGCAGAGGGCTGGTTGCCCTCGCGATCTTGCCGACGATGTACTCAGCCTACACACCAGCGATCCGATTTTCGTACCCGAGTCAAATCTCAGCTTCACCTTCTCGGCACCGGTACTCGCGGGCATGTACGCGGGAGATGAGCTCAGCTTTATCTTGCATGCGATGGTGTCCCAACCACATTTATATGAGCAGATCCGAGCGGAAGCCGATGCTTTGTTTAGCAATGGAGATCCATCGCCAGATGATTTGAGTTCTCCCGCTATCGATGTCACTCGACGTTTCATCATGGAGTGCTTGCGGCTGTGGCCAACGGTGCCTATGTCGATCCGCACAGTGATGAACGCATGCGTCGTTGAAGACTACGAATTGCCGGTCGGCTCCAAGGTGTTCATTGCCACTACGGCACCGCACTACATGAGTGAAGTCTTTCCGGATCCCTTCACATTCGACATTGATCGCTACCTGCCTTCACGCGGCGAGCACCGAACGCCTGGATACGCACCGTTCGGTCTCGGCACGCATAGCTGTCTTGGCTCTCACATGGTGGAGTTGCAGATGCTGATGAGCGTATTGATGCTCGCGCACTACTTCACCTTCGAGGTTTCGCCGTCGAACTACAAGCTGAAGATCAGCCCATTTCCCTCAATGTCGCCGAACAAGCGGTTCAAACTCAAAGTTGTGGAGCAGCGGTACCCGTTGACGAGTTGAGCGGCTCTGGGTCATCGACGACCTGAACGGGAACGACGACGCGAGGATCCGCCGCCAGTGTGCTGACGTTGTCCGGAATCCTGCCGGCGGTGACCGCCGCGATTGCCGCCACCGGAGCGTCGGCGGGATCTGCGCCGGTCTCGGCGCTGGTCGCCCACTCGTGGCGGCGGCCCGGTCGGCCGCACTCGCATGCGAACGCGAGCGGGTCGGCGTCGAAACCCCCAGTGCGAGCGGCCCGGCTCAGCCACAATCTCGATGTCTGCATCCTCGGCGGCGACCGAAAGCGCATCGAGGCCACGATCACGCGCCTCTGCAACCGTGTGGCCGGTCACCACGATCCACTCCACGACGCAGCGCCTAACTCTCCACCGCAGTTGCCGGTGTGTTCATCGCTTGCGGCGATTGCGGGTCCTGCCGTCTCCTGAGGTACGACGGCTCTGGATGGGCTTCGATTCCGGCTCCGGTTCGGCACGCCCGCGCCGCCGGCTGCGCTCGCGACCTTGATTGCGGTTCTGATTCCGATCGGAGGAGCCGGTGCTGCGACGTGCTCGCTTGCGCGCA
>NZ_JAPYOK010000041.1:0-4037 GCF_028283155.1 Candidatus Poriferisodalis multihospitum
GTCGGTGGGATGGTGCGCCTCGATCGACGCGATATGGACGATGGAGCCGCCGCTGCCCTGGGCTCGCATCGCCGCTGCCGCAGCGTGGGTCAGCCGGTGTACCGCTGTCAGGTTGACATCGATCATCTCGGACCACTCGGCGTCGCTCAGCTCGGCAAAGTGCACGAGCGGCTGGACGGCTGCGTTGTTGACGAGCCCGTCGATGCGGCCGCACCGGGTCAGTGCCGCATCCACCACACGCTGCGGCGCATCGGTTTCAGCCAGGTCGGCCTGCACCGATGCCAAGGATTGACCATCCGCATCGACCAGATGGTCGACCGGAGAGGACCGGGTGTGCGCCACGACCGTGGCACCAGCGGCCATCAGCCTGCGAGCGATACCGGCGCCGATGCCCCCGCCGGCGCCCGTGACCACGATGACCCGACCATCCAATCGGATCAGCTCATCCGGCGGCCGCAGTTCATCCTGCTCAGCCATCTCCGAGACCCTCCCTCGTGAGGCGCTGGATATCGGCAGCGGCTTCGGGATACGCGGCGGCGAGCTCGGCCCGGTCGCCGAGCTCGAAGCCGGCCTCGTGGTAGCCGGGCGCCATCGTGGTGCCCACCAGCGACCAGGCCCCGGCGGTCTCCGCCGCCATCCACGTCCCTGGCGCCACCACCACGACCGGCCGTTCGCCGCCAGCCAAGTCGTCGCCGAGCCGGGGGCGGCGCACCGACCCGCCGGGCTCCAGCAGAAGCATGTCCACAGCAGCGCCGGCGTAGTGATGCCACAGCTCCACGCTGTCCAGCCGGTGCAACGCAGAGAAGTCGTTGGGCCGAAGCAGGAAGTAGATGGCCGTTGAGTGCTCGTCGCGCCAGGTCTGAGCCCACTGGCCGCCCTCGCCGGGGAGCGGCTCGAGCCCCAGCAGCTCGATCACCTCGTCCGCGTCCACCGGCCCAACGTAACCCTGTGATCCCCGCACGGGTGCGTCGGGGGAGCCGCCTCAGTCGATGTCAGGCGCGATCGGATCGAGTCCCAGCAGGTCCTCGAGCACCGCGGTTGTCTGCAGCACACCCACGTCGTCAGTCTAGCATCGCATCGAAACCCGACATCGCCTCGCCGAGCTGCACCGACAGCTCGCCGCATTGCTGGCGAGCCGCGGACACGGTGTCGACGGTGATTCGTTCGAAGGCCTCTGCCAGCGCTACGGCCAGCCAGTCGGTGACGTCGTCCCATGCGTCGGTCCCGAACAACGGTCGGAAGGCCGGTGCGATCAGCCCGCCCAGGAACAGCGGCAGGAACGCCTCGGTCACGATGCCGGCCGGTTCGAACAGCGGTCCGGCCTCGACAACTTCGGTGCCTTCGGCCGCCAGCCGCTCCACGGCGGCGGTGCACGACGCCATGATCTCTGAGTCGACCGGCCCGCCGTCGAACGACGGCACCCACAGCACCCTCGCCGGCAGCGGCGGGTCGTCAAGCGCGGCACGCCACGACTCGGTCGGCGCCGGCAGGCTGCGCAGATCTGAGGGATGCGGCCCGATGATCGCGTCGAGGCAGTACGCAACGTCGCGGATCCGGCGGGCCATGGGGCCGACGCACGACAAGTCCAGCAGCCCCGGCGGGGGCGGGCCGCTCGGCACACGCCCGTGACTCGGCTTGAGGCCCGACATCCCGCACATGGCCGAGGGGATGCGGATGGAGCCCCCGCCGTCGGAGCCGGTGCCCACCGGCACCATGCCCGACGCAACCGCCGAGCTGGTGCCGCCCGATGATCCGCCGGGGGAGCGGCCGGACTGCCACGGATTCCACGTGGGGCCGAAGACGTTGTTGTAGGTGTCGCCCATGCAGCCGAACTCGGGCGTGTTGGTCTTGCCCAATATCACCGCTCCGGCGGCGCGCATGCGCGCTACTTCGGTGGAATCGGCAGCGACCGGCGCCGAGTCACGCAGGTGCATCGCTCCCCGTGTGGTGACGAACCCCGCGGCGTCTGCCAGGTCCTTGACACCGATGGGAATGCCCGCCAGGGGCCCCACGTCGTCACCGGCATCGAGCCGCTCGTCGATGGCGGCCGCCTGCGAGCGAGCGCTCTCGGCGTCAAGCGCCACGAACGCATTGAGCTGCGGGTTCAGCGTGTCGATGCGCTCGAGCGAGTGGTCCGTCACCGCCGCTGCCGTTAGCGACCGATCTCGCACCATCGCCGCCAGCGCCTCCACCGACACTGTCCGAAAGTCGGGCACCTCCATGGCTGCCTCCCCTGTCCCGCTTGCCGCCGGACACTAGCGACCAGCCGAAACCCGTCTGGGCAGCGGCTGCCTCAGCGAGCGGATGCGCCGCCGTCGATGGTGACCGATGTGCCGCTGACGTGGCTCGCCCGGTCTGATGCGAGGAAAGCGACCACGTCGGCCACCTGCTCCACCGTGCCCGGAGCCGGATCGGCGGGAATCAGCTCCTCCCAGCGCGACTCATCGCCGAGTTCATCGATCGCCTGGCGGCGGAGCATGTCACCCATCCGGTCGGTGATGATCAGGCCAGGGTTGACGGCCACCACGCGCACGCCGTCGCGCAGGCTCTGGCTGCCGAGAGCGGCGGTCATCGCCACCAGGCCGCTGTTGCCCACCCCGCCCGCGATGTACGACGGTTGCGGTCGCAGCGACGCCACGCCGATGACGTTGACGATGACCCCGCTGCCCCGCGCTGTCATCAACGGCAGGACGGCCCGGCACAGATCGATGTAGCCGAACACCTTCAGATCCCAGGCGTCGCGCCACGTCGCATCATCCACCGTCACGATGTCGCCGGCAGGAATCGCCCCGGCGTTGTTCACCCAGATGTCCGCCAAGCCGGACCCGCCGCCGCCATCGCAGCCGGTCTCGGCAAGCAGCGTCTGCCGGCCCTCGGCCGTCGACAGGTCGACGGCATGTGTCGTGACGGCTACTCCAGGCGCCGCCTGTTGTACTTCCTTGGCGGCCCGCGCCAGTACGTCCGCCGACCGAGCGGCCAGCGCAACATCACAGCCCTCGCGGGCCAGCGCCACCGCGCACCCGAGTCCGATCCCCTTCGAGGCGCCGGTGATCACGGCGCGCCTGCCCGTCAGCCCCAAGTCCATCGGCTCAACGTAACCCCGGCATCGAACAGGCGCCTGATGGTCGTGGGCTCAGTCGGGCTTCGACGTTCGGGCGCTGTTCGGGCTGCGGTTCTACGCTGCGCGGATGGCTGGCGTTGACGAGGTTCGTGACGAAGCCCGAACGTGGCTGGAAGAGCACTGGCACCGGGAGCGGCCGCTGATCGAGTGGCGCAACCTGCTGGCCGACACCGGCTGGGGCACGCCGTCGTGGCCCGTCGAGTGGCACGGGCGCGGGCTGCCGCCGTCGATGGATGCCGCGGTGGCCCGCGAGTTCGACGCGGTCGGAGCGGTGGGGGTGGCGGCGGGCGTCAGCATGTATCTCGTGGCGCCGACGCTGCTCGCCCATGCCGACGACGACCAGAAGCGGCGCCACCTGCGCCCGATCCTGACCGGCGAGCACAAGTGGTGCCAGCTCTTCTCCGAGCCCACCAACGGCTCAGACCTGGCGGGACTGGTGACCCGGGCCGACCGCGACGGCGACGAGTGGATCGTCAACGGGCAGAAGGTGTGGAACTCGGGAGCGCACAAGGCCCGCTTCGGCATTTTGATGGCGCGCACCAACTGGGACGTGCCCAAGCACCAAGGCATCTCGTACTTCCTGATCCCGATGGACCAGCCCGGCGTGGAGGTGCGCCCGCTGCGCCAGATGAACGGCCACGCCACATTCAACGAGGTGTTCTTCGAGGATGCCCGAGTGCCCGGCGACGAGCTGGTCGGCAACCCCGGCGACGGCTGGCGCATCGGCCTCACCACGCTCACCCACGAGCGGGCCGCGGTGGCCACGCGCCGCCCGCGCTACCCGGCCGACGGCGGCCCGACGGTCGAGCGGGCGAAGCAGGAGAGCGACGAGTACTTCGCCACCTACAAGTGGTACCCGCAGCGAGCCGGGCGGGCGAACCTGGTCGTGCCCGAAGCGCAGCGCACCGGCCGGGTC
>NZ_JAPYOK010000042.1:0-4312 GCF_028283155.1 Candidatus Poriferisodalis multihospitum
GAGCTCATGAGCAGGGTCTGCGAGGGTGTCGACCTCGACGCTGAGGCATTCCCGTATATGACCGTCCGAGAAGCCACGGTGGCGGGCGTGGCCGGCTGCTTCATGTGGCGCATCGGCTTCACCGGCGAGCTGTCGTTCGAACTGCACGTGCCCGCCGGCCACGGCCTGCATGTCTGGGAAACCCTCATGGATGCCGGCAGCGATCTCGGCGTGGGACCCTTCGGCCTCGAAGGCCAGCGCATCATGCGTCTCGAGAAGGGCCACTTCATCGTGGGCCAGGACACCGACGGCCTCACGCTGGGACCCAGCACCGGCTTGGGGTCGCTCATCAAGCTCGACAAGGACGACTTCGCCGGCAAGCCCGAACTGGCCTGGGCGGCCGACCGGTCGCTCCCGATGGTCGTGGCCATCCAGCCCGACGATCCCGACGTGGTGCCCGAAGAGGCCGCCCAGATCGTGCGGGGTGACACCAACGAGATCCTGGGCCGGATCACCTCGTCGCGGTACTCGCCGACGCTGAACCGCTCGATCTGCCTCGGGCAGGTAGAGCCGGACCTGGCCGCAGGAGGCACCAAGCTGACGGTGCTGCTGGAATCGGGCGAGCGCATCAGCGCCACCGTGATCGACCATCACGCCCACTTCGACCCGGCAGGGGAGCGTCTCCGTGGCTGAGACAGCATCGACCCAGCGCCCGGCATTCGAGAGCCCGCCGTTCGAGAGTCCAATAGTGCGGAGCTACCTGGCTTCAGAAGGCGGCAACCTGACGCTGACCGACGCCAGCGCCACCACCAAGTGGCTGGTGCGTGCCGACGCCGACGGGCACACCGCGGACCGGCTCGGCGCCCGCTTCGGGTCGTCGCAGATGGCACCCGGCGGCGCGCTCGTGCTGGGCTCACGCCCCGGTGAGTGGATCATCGTGGGCACTCCGAGCGAGGTGGCCGCAGCGGTCGCCGACCTCGCCGGGCTCGGCGAGCAGGAGTTCATGACGGCGCTGGACTGGACCCACAGCCGGGCGATGTTCCGCGTTACCGGCGCGGATGCGGCACGCATGCTGGAGAAGGTGTGCGGCATCGACTGGAGCGACCACATGACTCCCGACGGTGCGGTGCTCTCGGCGTCGGTGGCGCTGACCACCTGCGACCTCGCCCGCAACGACGTCAACGGCACACCCTCGTACTTGGTCTTCTGCGATCGATCCTTCGGCCAGTACCTCTTCGACGCCCTCATAGACGCCGGCAACGAATTCGGCCTGACCGTCACAGCGAGCAGTGCGTCCTAGCCCGACCGGTCCTGGGCCGCTAGATGGAGATGTTGCCTACAGATCGACGCTCGCGAGCTGCATGAGGCTGGCCAGATCGCGAACTTCCAAGCGTTGCTTCCGCTGCGGGTCGATGTCCCAGCCCTTTGCACCCAGTGTCCACAGTCTGAACCAAGCCACTGGTCAGCTGAATGTCGTCTTCGCTGAGAACGACAGTCGGTGCGTCGCTTTCGGCGCTCTCGACTGGCTCCACATTGAGCGGACCGTCATCGCTGCGGCGAGCAAGGCCGTAGCGGCAATGACGGCAAGTGGGGTCCGCATCATCGATCCTTGCCGAGCCTGCAACGCAAGCCCATTCTGCCGAGATCTTGGCATGAGGCTCGCTCTAACAGCGGTCAGCGGCACCACCTGTCACACCGTCGCGCGAAGCTTGGCGGAGCGGCTGAGCCTGGGCAAGAAGTGTGAGGTGTGTACATGGTGTTGAAGAGGTTGCAGAGGCTGTTCGGCGTCGCGCTGCACCAAGACCGCGGCGACGAGTTCATCGACCGCCTCGAAGGCGAACTCGCCGATCTGCAGGCCAGCCCGCCATCCGTTCCGGGGTTGATCTCACCGACTGCGTAGCCCCCCACACAAGCGAGAGACCCCGCAGCCGTCGACCCTGATGATCAGCAGGTCTAGGGATCGGTGGGGGTGTCGGTCTCACTGCTGGGGGGCCGACCGCTGATGCCGAGCGTTGTCTCGATGCGCGCCAGCCGGTCGGTGTGGTCCATCAGCACGGCATTGACCTGGTCGAACTTCCGGTCCACCTCGGCGAAGCGGGCGTTCATGTCGCTGCGCAGGCTGTTGATCTCGCCGCTCACTTCGCTGCGGAGGCTGCCGATCTCGTCGCGCACGTCGTCGATGGCCGAGATCGTGAACAGGAACATGCCGCCGAGCAAGGCGGTGATGATGGCACCGAAGACGGTGACGACGACCGTCATGGAACGCTGCGCGGCTGCGGTCTGGGGGTTGACGGGTGCCATGACCTGCGCGGCGACGGGTGGAAGGATCGACGCAGTTGTCTCCGGCTCGGCGGCCGGTGCTTCGCCGCTGTCGGTCACGGTGTCGATGGTAGCCATGCCTGCCCTGGGGTCGTCACTGGCGGTGAGTGCTCGCCGACGGGCAGGCCGTCGAGCTTTTCGGGGGTTTCGAGTTTGCCGGTGGCGGTCTGGAAGTTGGACTTGAAGTTCTGGCCGTACGGCGGGTCGAAGTAGATCATCTGCACTTGGCCGCGCAGGCCGTCCTTGGCGATCAGCGACTGCATCACTGCAGCGGAGTCGCCGTGGACGAGTCGGTTCTGCCAGTGGCCGGTGTGGCAGTACCACTCCCATTCGAGCGCGTCGTCGCCAAGTCCGTCGAAGTCAAGCTGCATGACTCTGCTGGTGTCGCCGCGGCGCAGCTGCTCCACCAGCAGCGCAGGGGTGACCTTCTCGCGGGTGTACAGCGGCACGCCCGCGAATGCGTGCCCGGCGTCGGCTTCCGCGTCGCCGCGGAGCTGCGAGGTGGCACCTTGACGGTCCCACGCCAGCACGGGATGGGTGCCCAGGTCGCGGTCGAGATTCACGTCGCCGAGTTCTGCTGCTTGCTCATACGCGTCAGCGATCGCTTGCGGCAAGGATGTGGCGCAGCGTCGTCTCGAACCGGATCCCGGCCGTGTCGTTGAGCGGAGGCTGGGCGAGCACTGCGATCTGCCGCGGGGGTCGCCGCTTCTGGCATGCCGAAATCACACGCGGCGATCAGCTGGGAGTAGAAGTCGCGCTTGTTGCGGTGCCGCAGCAGTACCGACGCGCTGTCGCAGTCGACGTCCGGGTGTGCGAGCCAGTCGCGCAAAGCCCGGTACGCAGAACCGAACAACGAGCATCGCCCGGCACCACCCAGACCGCGCTCGTCGGCCCGGTCGCTTGTGCCGTTTGTCGTCATCCGCGCCAGTGTGCGCTTCGCCGGTAGCTGTGTCGCTCCGTGATTCATTGCCGGATGGCGGCCGAAGTGCTGCGTGGTCTGCCTCGGTGAGCAGGTTGGCGATCTCGGCAGCACAGCGCCTGTGCGCTGTTGCGACTGCTGTGCGAACTTCAAGCGTCAAGGCAAGCAACCATAGGGCCGCAGCCGTGGTTCGGGTCCGCGACGGGCGGGCTTGACGCCGGGTACCACATCGCCAAGGCCCACAGCCACACGATGACCAAAGTCGCGCTGACGCTGAGCGTCAGCAGCAGGGTCAACGCAGCCTCGGCCAGCTTGGCACGCGCCACAGCAGCCCCGCTTGCGTTGGCGGTTCTGCCTGCTGACTCCCTCCGTGCCGGCCAGCGTTCCATTTCGGCCCCCACTCGCTCAGATGTAGCCGGCATCGCCGGTCTCCCAGGACTCGGCACGACGGCGCCCGCCTCGCCTGGGTCGGCCGTAGGGCTCGTCGTCATCGAAGTCCCAGTCATCGCCGCTGTCCCAGTCATCGCCGCTGTCCCAGTCGTCGTCACGGTCCCAATCGTCGTCGAAATCGTCAGGCTCGTATCGCGGCTTTGGTCCACTACGACGGGGAACTGCCGCGGCAGGTAGAGGCATCGGCAGTTCCCGAGGGCGGCTGGGACGTTGGCGGCGAGGCAGATTCGCCGTTTCCCGTCGCCTGCGGGCACGTCTGTCTCCCCGGCCTTGGCGGTAGCCGTGGATGGCAGCAACGATGACGCAGAGCATGAGGAACCCGACGGCTGACAGTCCCAGCATCCCGGCTATGACGAGGCAGGCCAAGACTCCGGCGATGTCGGGCCCCCACGGTTCTCTGGCTTTTCGACTCCGTCGATCTGACATGGGTGCAGCATCGCGCTGGGGTGTCACACCAATGGCGCTCGGATCGGCTACGGGGCCGGCGTGGTCGACCTCAGGATGCCGTGCAGACCCAGCCCGTCGTCAGGAGCGCGCAGCACCAGCCGTCCGCCAGCTGGGGCTAGCTCAGCCGTTGGAGTCCCTCGACGGCATCGAAGCCGCGGTCGAAGCTGAAGATGCGCGTGACGCCCGCGCTGTCCATTA